>DATLWH010000493.1:0-2120 GCA_035576505.1 Thermoanaerobaculia bacterium
CTGCCCTGAGCGAAGCCGAAGGGTCCTCGCCGGCTGGCCCGGCGGCGTCACGCCGCCGATTCTGCCGCGTTAGCGGCAACCGGACGGTAGCCAGGGGTGCGAGCGTTTTTTGCGAGCACCCCTGGTAACTGAGATGCCATCGCTTTCGTGCCGCGTCAGCGGCACTGGTGTAATCCCAGGACACCATCCAGTGCCGCTGACGCGGCACGCTTCCGAGAGACAACGAGAGACCAGGGGTTGCTCGCAAAAAGCGCTCGCACCCCTGGCTACCTTCTTCACGCCGCTAATCGCGGCGTCGTAACGTCCAATCTCGAGTGCGCCGCGAAGCGGCGCGAGGTCGGACTTCACAGTCCGACCGGCGTCGGTTGCTGCGCGCTCACGGGTTGAAGGTCTCGATGAACTGCCGCACGAATCCGCGTCCGTTCGGCGTATCGAAATAGGCGATTCCGCGAACCGTCACCGGCTCCTCGGAGCGAAGGTCGCCACCCGATGCCCGCCCCCAGGTGGAAAGTGTGATGGTCGTTGTGCCGTTCGGCCGAATGGTCCGTGTGATCGGCGTCGCACCCGTCCGAAGCGAGTAGGCGCCCGGTCCCACGGTGCTGAGGTCGAGGCGCCGCAGCGTCACCTGCTGGCTGGTCGGATTGGCGATCGTGAGCTGGTACTGAAGACTGACGGGGCCTCGGAAATAGAACGTATCGACAGGCATTGAGGTCTGCGCGAGACGGATGTCGATCTTTGGTGCGTCGCTCGAGCTCGACGCAAACCCGCTGAGCGCGATCAGGAGAACTGCCGCGGCTGCAAAGCTTGCTCTCATAATCAGTTACCTCCTGTGTGAGGAGGTGCAAAATGTCCGCCGGATCGTGGTGGTTCTGTTGATCAGTAGATCAGTAGATTAGATGAGCTCATCGGTTCGGATCAGTCTCATCCTTGACGCCTGTCAGGCTCCGCCCTGGTTGGCCCAGATCCACTAATCCACTAATCCACGAATCCACTCAGTAGATCTGCGCACGCCGGCCGTCCGCGAGGAAGACCCGGCTCTCTTGATGCGCGATGAGCTGGCCGTCGCGAAAGACGCTGACGTCGGCAACAGCGCCCTTGCGCGCGGCATCGACCTTTCCCTTCAGCGTCATCGTCAGCTCCGGCGAGCTCATGGTCTTGGTCAGCTCTTGGCCAGGACGCACGACGACCTGGACGCGGCTGTAGATGCGCCGTTTCGGAGCATCGATCAGCGTCGCGCTGCAGGTATAAGTGTCGGGATGCTGTTCGCGCAGCAGCAACTCGTACGGACCGTACACCGTCGGCGAAATATCGACGCGCAGATCGACCGGCGCGATCGGTGCCGGCGGCGTGTCGGGCGCCGCGGCGAGGAAGAGCAACGCCGCGGCTGCGAGTGCGGGAAGGAACAGCAGACGATTCATGACTTCCTCCTTTGTGATTCCCGTGGATTAGTAGATCAGTGGATCAGTCGATTAGTCGCGAGCGAGGCTAGCCTGGCTTCGCCGATCCACAAATCCACTAATCTACCAATCTACTAATCTACTACTCCCTCACTTCTTCATCCCCTTCCGCGCCCGCAGAACCAGGTGGATCGGACAGCCCACCAGCCCTAACGCATCCCTGAACTGGTTCTCCAGGAACCGGCGATACGAGAAGTGCAGAGGGTCGTCCATGTTGGAGAAGAGGGCGATCGTGGTGGGCTGGGTCTTGAGCTGCGTCGTGTAATAGAACCGCCGCGGCTTCCCCTTCAGAGCGGGCGGCTGATGGGCGGCGATGGCGCGCTCGAGGATCTGATTCAGCTCCGAGGTCGGAAAACGCTTGCGGTAGCCATCCACGATCTGATCGATGTGCGGGAAGATCTTCTCCACGCGGCGTCCTGTCTTCGCCGAGATGAACTCAACCGGCGCGTACGGCAGGAACTTGAGCTTGAACCGGATCTCTTCTTCCACCTTCTTGTAGTCGTCCTGTTCGTGCGCGGAGGCATCCCATTTGTTGACGAGCAGCATGGCCGCTTTGCCGGCATCCTCGGCGTACCCGGCCACCGTGGCGTCCTGCCCGGTCACGCCGTCGTTGGCGTCGATCATGACCAGGGCAATCTCGCAGCGCTCGATGGCCTTGCGCGC
>DATLWH010000494.1:0-2864 GCA_035576505.1 Thermoanaerobaculia bacterium
ACGTCTTCGGCGACTGAGAGCAGCGCCGGCATCGGCCCGAACGGCCGCCGCATGTAATCCTGGTCCAGCCCGGCGGCGATGACGCGTATCCCGGCATCGGCGAGTTGCATGCAGACGTCAACCACGCCCGCGTCGAAGAACTGAATCTCGTCGATGCCGACCACCTGGATGCCGATTTCCACGCGCGTCAGCAACTCCGCGCTCGTGGCCACCGACAGCGCCTTCAGGCGCCGGTCGTCGCGCGAAACGATGTCCTCCGTGCTGAAGCGCTCGTCGATCAGCGGTTTGAACACCTGCACGCGCTGCCGCGCGATCACCGCACGGCGCAACCGCCTGATCAACTCTTCCGACTTGCCGGAGAACATGCCTCCGGCGATGATCTCGATCCAGCCGCCTCGATAATTGTCCAAGGATTCCTCCGGGGATTGGTGTGATGTGCAGAATAGCAGTGGCCAGTGTCCAGTGGCCAGTGGTCGGTGGTCCGATCTGTTACTCTCCAAGGCATCCGGTGAAACCCCTCCTCCTCGTCTTCCTCGGGCTCATGGTCACAACCGCGTTGCGCGCGCAAACGGAGCCGCCCCTCCGCATCGGCACGATCACCATCCATCCGCTCGACGTCTATTCAAGCGAAGAAGCGCAGCACGGGCGGCTGTATCAACTTGCCGACGACCTTCACATCGAGACGCGGAAATCAGTCATAGTCAAGTTCCTTCTCTTCCATGAAGGCGATGTCTACAGCCCCGAACGGCTTGCGGAGACGGAGCGGAACCTTCGCGCCATGCAATTCCTGAAGTCCGCGTCCGTGGTGCCATCCGCGCCGCACGACGGCGTGGTCGACGTCGTGGTCACGACCCAGGATTCGTGGTCGATCGCGCCCGAGACGCAGGCCGGCAGCAAAGGCGGCAAGAGCACCGTGGGTGCGACGCTGGCGGAGACGAACCTGCTCGGTCTGGGCAAGGATCTCGAGTTGGGATGGCAACACGGCGTCGACCGCTCGCGCCTCGGCATCGGCTACACCGATCCGGCTTTCTTCGCGCCCTACTGGAAGGCGGCCTTCGGCTATAACGTGAACTCGGATGGCTACGACCACCACGCTCAGGTATCGCGGCCGTTCTACTCATTTGCCACGCCGTGGGCGACCGAGCTGTCGTTCACCGGCTTCCGGCAGTCCGATCATCTCTACGGCGGCGGCGTCGAGACAGAGCGTTTCCGGCAGAAGCATCGCGATATCGAAGCCAGCTTCGGCCTGGCACTCGCGCCCAACGACTTCCAGGCCCAGCGCATCAGCGTAGGCATTCACGCGGTCGACGACTCCTTTTTTCTCATGCAGAGCGACGTGCCGCAGTTTCTGCCGGCCGACCGTGAGTTCCGCTACGTCTTCGTCCGCTACCAGAGCACGGCCAATGATTACGTGAAGCTGAACTTCGTGAACAAGGACATCCGCTACGAGGACTTCAACCTCGGCCGGCACTATTCGATCGAGGGAGCGATTTCACCGCGCAGCTTCGGCGCCGATCGAACGACATCGTACTTTCGCCTCGCGGCCGGCGACGGCAAATGGCTCGGCGATGGATTCATCCTCCCGACGGCATCACTTTCGTCGCGCCTTGACGGCGGCCTCGAGAACACGATCGCCTCCTCGTCCGTGCTCTTCGTGCGGCGCGGCGGCAGAGCTTCGTATCCGACGGCGTTTCTCAGCCGTGTTTCGATCAACAGCGGCTGGCGTATGGATGCCGAGCAGCAGTTCTTCGCGGACGGCCTGACCGGCCTGCGCGGCTACCGCGCGCACGCGTTTGCCGGAACGCGAGCCGTGGTCATCAACGTCGAAGAGCGGCTGTACCTCGGCCGCGAGATTCTGCAGCTTGCCTCACCCGGGATCGTCGCCTTCGCCGACGCCGGCAACGCCACGAACGGCGGCTTCACGACCCTGCTTCATTTGAAAAGCGACGTCGGCATCGGCTTGCGCATCGGCCTTCCGCGAACGCCGAAGAACCTGCTGCGCGTCGATCTCGCCTACGCCTTGAATCGCGACCCACTGGGCCGCAAGGGATGGCTCGTGGCGTTCTCGAGCGGCCAGGCCTTCTAGGCCGGCACGCCCGCCAAAGGCCACTCTCAGACGGCCGTGCGCAATTCGGTGATGCGCGAGCGCAGCTGCTCGGTGACGGCCAGACCGCGGAGCAGCGATGCCGTCTTCTCGAACTCCGTCACCATCGTGTCGACGGCCTGTTCGCCGTCGCCGCTCATGATGCCGTCGAGCGCACGCAGAAAATGCTTCTCGATCGTTTTGTGCGCGGAGTTCCCGATGAACTCTTCGGCGATGGAGCGGATGCGCGCGGCAAGGTCGACTAGCTCGCCGCTCTCTTCGTCTCGAACGAATTCAGGCTTTTTTTTTAAGGCTACCAGCTCCCCGGTAATCATCCCGTAGAGGATCTTGGCCACTTCAAAGGAAGAGATATTCAGCGCCCTGCCGATCTCCGCGATCGAACGCTGGCCGTCGATCCGCGTGATGAGCAGCCACTCCTGCGGATTCAGCGTGATCTGCTCGTGGCGGGACTCGCGTACCTGCAGTTCGGGGATGTAGTCGATCGAAGGCACCTTCTTCGACAGCACGCGCCACTCGTCGAGGCGCCGCGCCGCTTCCATCAGCAGGTTCGTGTTCGACTTGGTGATCGTCTGCCGGTCCGGCTCCTCGCCGGGACCGAACTGAAAATCCCCCTGATTCCAGATGGCGAGCGCGTAGATCGCTTCCTCCCCGACCAGATCGCCGACCGTGGCATGCACCATCTGCCCGTTTTTCAGATAGATGTAGCCGCGGTCGTGGTCGCGGGAGAGAGTGAACTTGCCCGTCTTTCCGGATACGCTGA
>DATLWH010000495.1:0-2402 GCA_035576505.1 Thermoanaerobaculia bacterium
GCGTCGGCGGCGAAGTTCTTGTCGTAGTAGAAGCCGATCAGCAGGTAGGAGCAGAGACCCACCCCTTCCCAGCCGACGAACATGACCATGTAGTTCGCCCCCAGTACGAGGAGCAACATCATGAACATGAAGAGATTGAGATAGGCGAAGAAGCGGGTGTAACCCTCCTCGTGCGCCATATAGCCGGTGGCGTAGACGTGGATGAGGAAGCCGATCCAGGTGACGATGAGCAGCATCGTGCAGGAGAGGGTGTCGATGCGGAATGCGAAATCGACGGCGAAGCTGGCCATGGCGTTGGCGCCGACATGACCCATCCCCGCGGGAATCCATGTGTAGTAGACGTGCTGGAAGGCCGCACCGCTGCCGAAGTAGCTGATGACGGTCCACGCCGCGAGGAGAGCGGAGAGCCCCGTTGACCCGAGGGTAACGACGTTGGTGATGGTCCGGTTCTTCGGCGTGAGCGGCCACGCCGCGGCGCGCACGCCGTTGATGAGCGCGCCGAGCGCGGGCAGGAGCGGGATGAGCAGGAGGATGGCCGGGTTAACCATTCAGCTCCCTCGCTTCATCGACGTTGATCGAGCTCTTGAGGCGATACAACTGGATGATGATGGCCAGGCCGACCGCGGCCTCCCCTGCCGCCACGGTGATGATGAAGATCGTGAAGATCTGACCTTCCAGCGACGCGAAGCGGTGCGAGAAGGCGACGAGGTTGATGTTGACCGCGTTCATCATCAACTCCACCGCCATCAGGACGGTGATCATGTTGCGGCGGATGATCACGCCGACGAGGCCGATGGCGAAGAGAGTCCCCGAGAGCATCAGATAGGCCTCGGTGCTCGGAACGGCGTCAGGCACTCATCGCCTCCTTCACTTCGTGTTCGGTTTCGACCCGGTCCAGCATGTACTGCGGCACGTTCTCCTCTTCGACGGCGGAGAGCTCACGCTTTCCGACGACGATCGCGCCGATCATGGCCACGAGGAGAAACAGCGAGGCCACCTCGAACGGGACGAGGTAATCGGTATAGAGCGCCATCCCCACGGCTTCGGAATTGCCGACCACCTTGCCGCGGCGGAACAGCTTCCGGACGACGGTGCCGTCGGGCTGGCTCACCTTGCGGTGGCGATAGGTGTAGGTCGTCCGCAGCGCCGTATCGCTCTTATCGCTGGCCACGGGATCGTGGTAGACGCCGGGCCGCACGAGTGTGACAAAGAGGATGAACACGGCCAGCCCGACGGCGAAGCCGCCCTTCCAGAAGTTCGAGAGCACGCGCTCGTCAGGAAGGTGCCGGACGTTGATGAGCATCACCACGAAGAGAAAGAGCACCATGATGCCGCCGGCGTAAACCAGGACCTGCACGGCACCGACGAACTCCGCTCCCTCCATCACGAAGAGCACGGCCACGCAGAGAAATGTCACGAGCAGGAAGAGCGCCGAGTGCACCGGGTTCCTCATGGCCACGACGAGGATCGAGGCCGCCACGGCCACGGTGCCGACCAGGAAGAAAACCAGCAGGGCGGGACTCACGGCAGCCCTCCTTCGATCTGTTTCGGCTCGGCTTCATCGGCAGGAAGCCCGGCGTACTCCGGCCGTCCTTCCCAATACTCGAGCTGCTGCATGTTGAAGTAGAGGTCGCTGCGGTCGTAGGTGGCCAGCTCGTAGGTCTTGGTGGTCAGCCAGATCGACTTCGGCTTGGTCGGGCAGGCTTCTTCGCAGAGCGAACAGAACATGCAGCGCTTGACGTCGATGTCGTAGCGGTCGAGAACCTTCAGCTTCTTCATCTTGCCGTCGACTTCGCGCTGCTCGTCGTGGACGTCGATGTAGATGATGTCGATGGGACAGGCCAGCGCGCAGAGCTTGCAGGCGATGCAGCGGTCGAACGAAAAGCGGAACATGCCGCGGAAGCGGTTGGCCGGCTCCATCCGCTCTTCCGGATAGCGGATCGTCACCTTCTTCTTGAACAGCTCCCGAAAGGTAGTCTTCAACCCCTCGAGCATGTCGAGGAGAAGAAACTTGTCGGACCACCTAGGCTTCGGATACTCGACGTGCATGGGTCACCTTTGCGCGCGGCCGGAGCAGTAGATATAGCGTGAACGCGATGATCGCCGCCCCGGCGATCGAGAGCACCACTTCTCCCTGGAAATTGAGGTCCCGTCCGAGGAGCACGACGACGGCGGTGACGGCAATGTTCGCCAGCGCCAGGGGAATCATCCACTTCCACCCGAGGTCCATGAGCTGATCGAAGCGATACCGCGGGAACGTGGCGCGGAACCAGACGTACATCAGCATGAAGACCATCACCTTGGTGATGAAGATCAGCGCGCCGAGGATGCCGCCGGCCAGGCCCATGCCGCGAAGCACGCCGGTGGTGAGGCCGTAGCCGTTGATGGCCAGCGTCCAGCCG
>DATLWH010000496.1:0-3238 GCA_035576505.1 Thermoanaerobaculia bacterium
GCACTGGATCGACTCCCAACTCTAGTGCCGCTGACGCGGCACGCAAGCGATAGCACCTCGTTACCAGGGGTGCTCGCAAAAAGCGCTCGCACCCCTGGCTATCGTCTTGGGCCGCTATCGCGGCATGGGCACTTGGATTGCCGCATTGCACGCCAGCGAAAGTTAGTGCGTACGGGGGTGGGAGTGGGGTCTGGGGTTTGGGGCACGTTTAAGCCTCTTTCGCTACGGCTGCCACCGCAGCGCCAGCCACGCTCGTGTCTTTCTGGCGATCCGCACCCGCGCCACGCCGGCGGTGAGCTGGAGGGCCGGCGTCTTCACCAGCGGTATCGCCGGAACGGACGCTCTGCTCTCGATGCCGATCAGATCGACGTCGCCGCCGAGGTGATGGCGTTGCCAGAACGCGGTGAGGCCTGACGATGCGATCGACAGTCGTTCGCCGCGATAATTCGCGCCGGTGAGAGTGCCCCGCTCCAGGGCCGGATCGAGGATGCGGTCGATGAGGAGTGAGTCGGGCTCGATCGTCGAAGCGGCGCCGCCGAGGTTGAGGTGACGGCCTTCGGTGAGTGAAGCGCCAAAGGTCAGACCTCCTGCACGGAGCGCGGCACGACCCGTGGCCTGGATGTGATTCGCGGAGTCGGCGGCGACGTCGATCCGTTCCGAGGCGACGCGACGCTGCCGTGTCGCGAAATGGGCGTCGAGGAAGGCGCGATTGCGGTGTTGTTCGAAGAGTCCGCCGCCGCTGAGCGAGATACGAGCCAGAGGAAACACCGCCTCGCGCGTGGCCCGCAGCTCCAGGCCGCGCGTTTCGCGCGAGTCGAAGAGGTGCGCGCCGAGAGCGATCGGAAGGCCGCGCCACGTCGCGGCGACGGCGCCGCCGCGCGGCATCTCGCGGCTGCCGATGGCGCCGACGATGAGCGTGTCGAGGCGCCCGGCGACGTCGCCGAGGCGGACGCCGAGCTCGGTCGTGCCGCCGAACGCCGTGTACTGGCCGCCGAAGATCGCGGCCCACTCCTGCCGCCCGACACCGTACCGACGCGACGTCACCGGCTCGTCGCGCAGCGCCACCGGCGCGGCGGGGTTGGGAGGGAGGGCTGGCACGAGGGAGCGGTCGAAGGCCACGGGCCGAGGGGTGAGCGCCTCTGTCCCGGCGAGGCGACGCACCACGAAGCCGGCGGGATCGAGCGACATGAAGTAGATCGCGCCATCGGGCGCCGGCGCGGGGTCGAAGGCCATGCCCGCACTGCGCGTGACGAACGCAGGACTCAGCGGCCCGTTGACCTTCGCGATGTCGACGAATCCGCGCGATGCAACGGCCGCGAACAACACCCCATTGGATCCCCACTCCGGCGCGAAGGCGCCGGTCACCGGAAGCGGCTTCCCGTCGACGGCCACATGCCACTCCCCGCCCGTGTGCTCGGCCCAGGCCATCCTGCCATCAGCCGCTCGAGGATGCGAGTAGACGACGTCGAGCGATGGCGGCGTCAACGGCGTCACCAGGCCGGAGGTGAGATCGACGGTGACCACCTGCGACGCGCCGAAACGGTCGCGGATCGCGATCGCATGCGTGGCATCGATCGGATCGGCGTCCTTCACGTCGGCGAGATGCGTGAGCCGCTCGCTGCGCCCGGTGGCCGGCGTCCAGCGGAAGAGATCGTGGTGCAGGAAGCCGTCACGGTCGGGCTGCCGATGTGTGTAGATGATGGCCGTGCCGTCGCGCGTCCAGCGCGGGTTCTCCACGTCGCCGCCGTCGGGCGGCTGAAACGAATGCAGCGGCTTTCGCGGCAGCGGCTTCGTGCGCACGGGCGCAACATCCTCCGGATCGCGCCGCAGCATTTCGGCAATCCGCTTTTCTCTCTTCGCAGACTCTTCGTTGGGACCGGTCGAGTAGACGACGATCTTCGCCTCCCCTTTCTCGTCGCGCAGCACCATCGCCAACTGCTTGCCGTCGGGCGAGACGGCTGGATCGCCGCTGCCGCGGGACGTCTCCTGCCACAACTCGCCGTCGATCCAGCGACCGGCGCGCGCCACGGTCATGGCGTTTTCCGAAAGCTCCGCGGTGAACCAGCCGTAGAGCCGTTGCGGTGGCTCCCCGAAGACACCGGTGAAGGCGTTGTCGAAGCTGCGGCGCTGGCGGGCCGTCATGCGAGCCCAGAGATGCCGCAGAGAATCAGGTCCGTTCTTCTCCACCAGCCATTCCAGGAAGGCCGAGCCGGCCAGATAGGCCATCGACATACCGAGGAAACGATGGTCGGAGTCGAGCTGAGAATATGTCGGGAGCCGGCCGTTCATGGCCAGCGTGCGCAAAATGGCCGCGCGCATGGTTCCGGAGGGACGGCCACTGCCGGTGATGCGGCCTTCGATCACGGTGGCGTACCCCTCGAGCAGCCAGCGCGGCGCGTGGAGCGTGATGGGGTTGAGCGGAAGGAGGCGTGCCAGCGTGCGCTCGAAGGGATTGCGCGAGGGCCGGAGCAGATGGACCAGGTGCGCGCTCTCGTGGACGCTCAGCAGATCGATCCATGTCGAGTACTCGCCGATCTCGGTCTCCGGTTCCGGCGGCTCGGCATAGAGAACGATGCGGGGGGTGTCGAGGAGAGCAAAGGTGATCCCGTTCGGCTCCGCGATCGGATTCTCCACGAGCACGTCCGTGACCGTCTCCGGCGCGAACCCGACCTCGGCCACGACCGCAGTCCGTACCGACTCCAGCCGCGCTGCCGCCCGCGTCGCCCACGCCTCGTACTGCGCCGGATAGTGGACGCGGAAATGCGGCGTGACGATCGTACGCCACGGCTCGTGCGGCGCCTGCGCGTGGATAGCGGAAGCGAACAGGAGCGCGATCAGCGCGAGACGGCCGGTCATGCAAAAGTCCGCGATGAGGCGAAGGTGACTCCGTGACGGTCCATGCTCTGGAGAAGATACCGCGGTCGGAGCGCTGCAACCGGAGCGCTGCCGTCTCGGCGGCTGGCCCGGCGGCGTCTCGCCGCCGAGGGCGCCTGCTCAGACGCCTACAAAGTTAAGTTCGCAGCCGCGCCGCAACAGTTGCTTCGAACAAGCTCTCCGATCTGCGCCGGCTCGATTCCGGGCCACTCCGGCTCGATTCCGGTCCACTCCGGCTCGATTCCAGGCAGCGCCAGTTCGATGCCGTGTCGCTCCGGTTCGATTCCACGTGGTGCCGGTTCGATTCCACGTGGTGCCGGTTCGATTCCGCGTCGTGCCGGCTCGATTCCGCGTCGTGCCGGCT
>DATLWH010000497.1:0-2212 GCA_035576505.1 Thermoanaerobaculia bacterium
GTGACCTGGTGCGCGTGAACCTCCAGCTCACCGACTCGCGGACCGGTTACAACGTTTGGGCCGATACGATCGACGGAAAACGTGCTGACCTCATCAAGCTGATCGACGACGTGTCGTCGCGCACGGTGTCCGGTCTGAATCAGAAGCTCGGGGTGCAGAAGGCCGGCAACTCCTCGGAGGCACGTTCGTCGAACCCGCGTGCCTATGAAGAATACCTCCGCGCCCGGGCGCTCAGCGGCAGCCTCGTCCCGGCCGACCATCAGGCCGAGGAGACGGCGCTGCGCCGTGCCATCACGATGGATCCAAACTTCGCGGCCGCATACGCCGAGCTCGCCATCACCATCTCGCTCGGACAGTCTCGCGGACTGGACAACCAGGCCGACGCCGCGACGCGCGCCGAGTGGTACGCGCGCCAGTCGGTGCGGCTCGATCCGAATCTCCCCGCCGCACACCTCGCCCTCGGACGGGTGTTCGTGAAGTTTCCCGAGCGCTTCCGCGAAGCCGTGCGCGAGAACCTGGCCGCGCTGCGTCTGAATCCGAACGACATCACGGCCTTGAACAACGTCGCCAACTACTACGTCTCGGTCGGCGACACGGAGAGAGTGAGATGCGTCGGAGACCGGCTGATCAGCCTCGACCCGAATTCGAATGAAGCCAAGACGCGCGGTTACTGGTACGTGAATGCAGCCGACCCGGACGGCGCGCTCACCAACTCCGCCGCCGCCATGGCCGCGCGCGACACGGAGCTGGCCGGCCGCGACATCCGCGCAAACGCCTTCATCCTGTTGGGCAACCTTCCGGCCGCGGAAGTCGAGGCGCAACGCATCACACAGCTCGTCCCGCAACACTACCTCGGCAAGAGCCTGCGGGCCATGATCGCTGCCGCCAAAGGCGACCGGCCCGCCGCCGAGGCCGCGCTGCACTCCTTCGAGAATGACGCGA
Source organism: Thermoanaerobaculia bacterium (assembly GCA_035576505.1). GTDB lineage: Bacteria > Acidobacteriota > Thermoanaerobaculia > Gp7-AA8 > Gp7-AA8 > JADGNZ01. The sequence goes on from DATLWH010000497.1 coordinate 943, forward strand.
ACCGCCTTCACTGGGCCGCCATGCGCCAGGCCTTCTGCTACGCCAAGCTCGGAGATCGCGACGCCGCCATTCGCTGGGTGAATCGCAGCGCCGATCTCGGGAACCACAGCTGGTTCGAATGGGTGAAGCATCCGTGGACCCAGTCCTTACAGCCCGATCCCGAGTTCCAGACCGTCCTCGGGAAGATGAAAGCCGACCTCGATGACGTCTCCGGCGACGTCCTCGGCGTGTATCAGCTCATCTGCCATTGAGATGCGGTTGGAGATCAGTGGTTCGAGACGAGTAGATTAGTAGATTAGTGGATCCGTCGATCAGAACATGGTCCACTGATCTACGAATCAACTGATCCACTAATCGACCAATCCACTTCTCACGACCCCTCCGTCGCGGAGAACATCCGTCGCAGCGCCCGCTCCGCGGGGACGCGGATCTCTTCCGGCACTTCGATCTCGTAGCGCATGTACTTCAGCGAATCGCGCACGTCTTCGAGCGACGTCACCTTCATGAACGTGCAGAGCTTGCATCCCTTGACGAAGGTCTTGTCCGGCACTTCCATCGCCAGGCGGTCAGAGAGACCGCACTCGGTGACCACGAGGAACCGCTTCGCCGGCCGCTCCTTCGCGTACTTCACCATCCCCGAGGTCGAGAGCACCGCGTCCGCGAGGACGGCTACGTCCGAGCGGCACTCGGGATGGACCAGAATCTTGATCTCCGGATCGGCCGCCCGGATACGCGCCACCTCGTGCGGCGTGATCTGCTGGTGGACGTAACAGAATCCCTCCCACGGGATGATGTTCTTCTCCGGCAACTGCTCCCCCACGTAGCGGGCCAGATTGCGGTCGGGGACGAAGAGGATGTTCTTATTCGGCAGCGTGCGGACGACCTTCGCCGCATTCCCCGACGTCACGATGACGTCGGAGAGCGCCTTCACCGCCGCGGTCGTGTTGACGTAGCTCACGACGGCCAGATCGTCGTACTGCTTCTTCAACTCGCTGATCCGCTTGCGCAGATCCTCCGCCGGCGCGGAGTCGGCGAGCTGGCATCCGGCGGCCAGGTTCGGCAGCAGCACGGTGCAGGACGGATTGACGATCTTGGCCGTCTCCGCCATGAAGTGGACGCCGCAGAAGTCGATGACGTCGGCATCCTTGACCTTCGATGCCATCAGCGCCAGCTCCAGAGAGTCGCCGACGAAGTCAGCAACCTTGAGGATCTCCGGCCGGTAGTAGTTGTGGGCAACGATGACGGCGTTGCGCTCCTTCTTCAGCGCCCG
>DATLWH010000498.1:0-4791 GCA_035576505.1 Thermoanaerobaculia bacterium
AATGGCGGGTGGGCCACGGCGAAGCACATGCCCACCGTCGCCCAGGCCCGCCGCAGTGGCAGGTGGATGCTCGGACCGGTCTGGGTCGTCGTGCCCGCGCCGAACGGCGGCACGTATCTCTTTTCCTGGTCACTCGGCCGAAACCTGGGCGTCGCGCATCAATGGATGCTGATTCTTTTACTGGTGCTGATGGTCACCGTGATCCTGACCGCCCACACCGTGCTGCGCAACCTGCTTCGCCCGCTGCGAGTGTTAGGCGATGGCGTGGCCCGGCTCAGCGAAGGGGAGCTCGACGTGGTGGTGCCGAGCCGGCGGCGCGACGAGTTCGGCGTCCTGGCCGAAGCGTTCAACGTGATGGTGGGCCGCGTGCGGGACATGGTCCGGGCTCGCGATCAGCTGCTGCTCGACGTCAGTCACGAGCTGCGGTCGCCGATCGCCCGGATGAGAGTGGCGCTCGAGCTCCCGCCCGACGAGCGCAACCGCGCGCGCATGGCGGCCGATCTGGCGGAGATGGAGTCGATGATCACCGAGATCCTCGAGCTGGAGCGGCTGCGCGACGGCCGTGGGATTCATGCAGAGCGCCGGGATCTCGCCCCGATCCTTCGCGAAGTCGTGGAGCGCTTTGAAGACCGCCCGCCAGGCGTACGCATCGTTTCGATGCCGCAATCGCTAGTCCTCACGCTCGATGCCGAACGGATGCGCACGGCGCTCCGCAACGTCCTCGAGAACGCGGTGAAGTACTCGCTTCCGGACAGCCGCGCCGTGGAAATCTCCGTCGCCGAAACGGACAGCCAGGCCATCATCCGCATCACCGACGACGGCCCAGGTATCGCGGAGGGCGACGTCGATCGTCTCTTCGAGCCCTTCGTCCGCGCCGACCGCTCCCGCTCACGCAAGACCGGCGGCTACGGCCTCGGCCTCAGCATCTGCAAACGCATCGTCGAAGGCCACGGCGGCAGCATCACGGCAGAGAACAACGCCGGCCGCGGCGCAACGTTCGTGATGACGCTGCCGCTCGGGTGATCGGCGGCTTCGAAAGTGGCGACACGCATCAGAGCAGAGCATGGTGGGCCGTGGACCGCCGTTTTCCTCGCGGAACACCGTCGAGGGCCACGGCGGAGACGTTTGGGTCGAAAGCACTTTCGGCACGGGCAGCACGTTCTTTGTCGCCATACCCTCCCGTATTGAAGTCCCGCGACCCGATCGTCTTGTCAACGTGAGGGGTGGTCGATGAATACGGTCCGCGGCTGAGCCACGAACGTACTTCGCCGGCCGGAAAGTGAACTCTTTTGCTACCTCCACTCATATCTTGTCGTCGTCAGCGTCCTTGTCTTCTCGAAAGGGTTCGATATCTGATAAGAGAAGAATCTCTCAACTTCGATGAAACCAGTTCCCGGTCATGATGCGCTTCTCGATCCGCTTCTCCGAGCGGCTGGTCACGACGACCGCCGTTTTTGCATCGAGCGGCTCTTGGTCGAAGAGGCAGCACCGGTGATCGCCCAAATACTGGAGCGTTATGGACGGCGGTGGAGCATGGACGCCTCCGAGTTTGACGAGGTGACGGCCATCGTCAACCTCCGCCTGTTGCAGAAGTTGAATAAACTGATCCCTCATGATGAAAAACCCATCAGGCAATTCGAGGGCTACGTAGCAATCCTCGCTGAGAACGCGTTTTTTGACGTTCTGCGGCGGCGATACCCCGCGCGCATGCGGCTCAAGAACCGCCTTCGATACATCATTACCCACGACCCGCGTTTCGCGCTCTGGACTGATACCTCGGCGACGCTCTGTGGGCTGGCCGACTGGCGCGGGGATCCTGATGGATCCGAGGAGTTTCCGATCACGCCAGGTAACGCCACCCCGGCGATGCTCGACCAGAGTGATCCCGCGCGGGCCGTGTACGAGGTCTTCCGCCTTTCAAGGGAGCCTATGCGACTGGAGCGGCTCGTACAGTTGCTCGTCGAGCTGTGGAACTGGTCCGAGGCTCCCGAAGAACCTTCCCTCACGACGGTAACGAATGATTGTAAGTCACCGCTCGCGGACTACGAGAGCCGTGAGCTGCTCCTGGCACTCTGGAAGGAGGTCGAGATGCTCCGCCCTATGCAACGACGGGCGCTTTTGCTCAATCTTCGGGATCACGACGGACGCGATGCTCTTCGACTGCTGGTACTGATGCGATTGGTTACGATCGACCAGATTGCTTTGGTTCTGGAAATGGCACCTCGCGAACTCGCCGCGCTATGGAGTGAGCTGCCGCTCGACGACAACCGGATCGCCAATACTCTCGGCATCAGCCGGCAGCAGGTGATCAACCTGAGGAAATCCGCCCGTGAGCGACTCAATCGGCGACTCAAGTGCCCGACGAAAGGATTGTTCGCATGATGTTCCACGCGAGACCGAGCGATTTCGACCGGATGCGCTCCGGCCAGGCAACTCCTGATGAAACGCTGACCTTGATCCGACATCTGCATGATTGCTCGGAGTGTGAAGGGAACTGGTCGGACGTTCCGAAAGATCCCGGCCCTGCACTCGCTTGGGCAATCCTTGGATCCGAGGTAGTCACCAGCCATCTCGACCCGGAATCAGAGCTGTTCCCGTACGTGGATCGGACAATTGACCGCGCGCAGAGGGAAGTCGTCGAGTCTCACCTCGAGCTCTGTGACGAATGCCGGCGCGAAGTCGAAGAGCTATCTGTCATCCGGTCTCGCATCCAGGTTGACGCAGACGGAGTCGCTGACGAAGCGGCGGCGGCTGATCTGCTTGCTCGCGGAGTTCTCGACTCCACGACCGATGCGATCGACGAGACGTTTCCCACCATCGCGATGGCGTCGCCGGCCGTCGCTTGGAAGTTGCTCGACGCGTTGAACCGTAATACGTATCAGTGGGAGCCGGGGAGAATCCTGGCAGTCGCGAAGTTGGCCTTTCGAATCGCCGCTGCGCTACCGAATCGCTTACCGGATCTGGAATTCGTTGCCCTGAAAGAACAGTCCACAGCGCTGCGATTGCTTTTCCGGTTCGCTGATGCACATCGTTGTCTGGATGCGGCTGCAATGGTCGCGCTCAAAACTTCGGCGGCGCACGTGAATCTCGCGATCATCGACTACGCGCGGGCAGGCGTCTGTTGCGAGGCTCAGCAGAGACAAGATGCTTTGGTTTTCCTACACCGTGCGCAACCAATATTCCGATCCTCGGGCGAGACTCGGCGGCTCGAGCAGAGCCAGACGTTGGAGGCCGCGATCCTCTTTGGGATGGCGCGCTACCGCGAGGCGTGCACCATCTTCAAGGCGGCGCTCGCCGCAGCCCTCGACCGGAACGACAGCCAACGCGTGGCGATGGAGGCTTTTAATGTTGGTTGTTGCTGCATGGAGCTCGAGGAAACGGAAGCGGCTCGCGGACATTTTTCCTCAGCCGTCGAACTGGCCGCGGCCGAGGGAATGAAGTGGCAACAGGCGCGGGCGCTGCGCGCACTCGGTCGCCTGACAATTCGCGAGTCTGGCGCCGACGAAAAAGGCGAACTTCTCGACGCGGCGAGGATCTTCGGTGAGCTAGGGCTAATCGGGCAATGGTGCCTGACGCGGTTGGCCCTTGCGGAGGAACTGCTCGAGCTTGCTCCCGATGCTGACGTCACGCTCATTTGTGAAGAAGTTCTGAATAGGGCCGTCACAGCTGGCATCAGTACGATCGCAGCGAATGCGCTCGCCCTTCTAAGTCTCGCGGCACAGCGTCGCGAGGCGTCGCCGGATTTCGTCCGCGAAGTTTCACAGTACATCGATCCAGAACAGGTCGCCGCGATCGCGCCGGCGAAATCAAAAGAGAACTGAGCGGCGCACCGCTTTCACGATCCGCCGCGGGTAACAGGTCAATCAGGGATGCGGGAACCTCGGGGCTTCGGTCCTGATTGGCAGCAACTTCTTCACGAAAGAGAGTAAGTTCTATGAACGCCGGTCGTCATGGAACAAGTCGATCCCAATGATGTCGCAAACAGGCTTCGCAGCGAAGCGGACAACGCCCTGATGCTCATCCAGGTGAATTGCGACTTATTGCGATGCACCTAGAAGTGAGCCTTAGACTGACCGGCAGTAATAAACATCCGGCGTTGACGTCATTTCTCACTCAAGCGGTTTTCCTTAGTACGATTCAAAGTCGAAAGAAAACCGGTCAGGTGAGGAAACGGTCGCGAGACTGAGAATTCCTGCACCCTGCGCCGGTCCATACGAGGAGAGTCCAATGAAAACACGCACGTCGCCACCGCCCCTCTTGTTGGGCTCGTCTCCGATTCCTCGCGCCTCGTTTTCCAAGTCACTTCAGTTCATGCAACTTGCCTTCATGAATCGCAAATTCTGAAAAGAGTGGCCGGGCAATCACTGATGCGCCAGGGAGAACGATGAACATGCGAACCGCACATCTCTTCATGACCTTGCTGTTCCTCGCTGTCGTCGGCAGCGTTTCCGCGGCGCCCGGCAACACGCTGACGGTTACCACGGCCAATCACACCATCACGGCATCAGGGCTTACGCCAGGTCAAACAGCCGTGTTCTACGGCGTGGCGCAGGTGGCGGTGCCTCACCGGTACTTGAACCGCGTTCAACGGTGGGCGGTCACCGTGAACGACAACGGAGGTACCGGTACGGTCACGTTCGACCTGCAGCAGGACATCCCTCCCGCATCTGTCTGGGCGGTCGTCGACGCGAGCAATGGAAACTACGGGACGGTCAGCGGGCCGGGGGTGGGACTGCGCGAAATGGCAACGGTTGGCAGCGGACTGGCGTTGCGAGCGGGAGCTGGGACCCT
>DATLWH010000499.1:0-6496 GCA_035576505.1 Thermoanaerobaculia bacterium
CAGGCGCTTTTCCACGGCATCCACGCATACGCAAGCGCCAACGACGCGCCGCAGAAGAAAGGAACGTAATGTCTACTGAATCCGAGATCCTCCATGTCGGGATCGACCTCGGCACTTCTCGCAGCGCGATCTCCGCGTCGAACGGCGAGCGTTTTGTCGTCGACAGCTTCGTCGGCTGGCCCGCCGACATGGTGGCGAAAAAGGTCCTGAAGCGCGATGTGCTCATCGGCCACGAAGCAGTCACCAACCGGACCATGCTCGATCTTCATCGCCCGCTCGAGCGCGGCCTGCTCAAAGAAGGCTCGGAGAAGGATGTCGAGGCGGTGCGTGAGCTGCTCAAACATCTGCTGCGCCTCGTCGGCGTCGCCAACGGCAAGGTCGACAGCGCCAACGTGCGTGCGGTCGTCGGCGTCCCCGCGGCGGCGCTGCGCACGAACAAGCAGTACCTCCGCAACTCGATGAAGGGAATCGTCGACAGTCTGATGATCGTCAGCGAGCCGTTCGCCGTCGCCTACGGCCTGAACGCTCTCTTGCACACGATGATCATCGACATCGGCGCCGGCACCACCGACTTCTGCGTGATGAAGGGCCGCTACCCGGGAGAGGAAGACCAGCGCACGCTGACCATCGCCGGCGATTCCGTCGATACACAGCTTCTCAAGCTGATCGAAGATCGCTACCCGCAGGCGAACGTGACGGTCTACATGGTGCGGGAGTGGAAGGAGAAGCACAGCTTCGTGGGCGATTCCTCGAAGCGCGTGCTCGTCACCGCGCCGGTCCAGGGCGTGCCGACGCAGTTCGACATTACCAATGAGCTGAAAGCGGCCTGCGAGACGCTGCTGCCGCCGACCATCGAGACGATGCTCGACCTTCTTTCGCGCGTCGAACCGGAGTTCCAGGAGCGCGTCCGCAACAACATCATCCTCTCCGGCGGCGGAGGGCTGATCCGCAATCTGGCCAAGACGCTGGAAGAAGCGCTCAAACAGGTCGGCGGCGGCAAGGTGACGCACATGCAGGATCCGGTGTTCGTCGGATCCGATGGCGGCCTGGCCCTGGCTCTCGACGCGCCTGACAGCGACTGGGAAAAGCTGACGGCTTGACCGACTGGCGGCACGCTCCCGTCTTCGGGCTTCCGCCGGAAGGGATGCCCGCCAGGGTCAGACCGAGCGCCTATGCCCTGATTCGGAACGACCGCGGAGAATTCGCGGCCGTTCGCACAACCGAAGGCACGTACCTTCCCGGCGGCGGCATGGATACGGGCGAGACGCCGGAACAGACGGTCGTCCGCGAAACGCTCGAGGAGTGCGGCCTGGCGGTCCGGGTCGGATCACGGACGACGGTGGCCGTTCAGTTTGCCTGGTCGGAGGCGGAGCAGACGTACTTCGAGAAGCGCAGCACGTTCCTCGATGCCACCGTGCTGGGGCCGAACACGTCGCTCCTCGAACCGGACCACGAACTGCTTTGGTTGGACGCCGATCGGGCGTGCGAACTGCTGACTCATGAGAGCCATTCGTGGGTGGTGCGGGGGTGGGGAGTCAGTTGACTTGCAGCCATGTGGCGAAGATGATTCCGGTCGTGCCAACACCCGATCTGAGAGGCTAAAGTGTCGCGTCAAGACTGAAAACGTGGTTAAGCGCCTCTCAATTTGACTGTCATCCTGAGGCTGCCGCATCCGCGCCTCGAATGTTGATGCTTTGCACAGATCACGGTCGCGGCGGAGGACGCCGAAGGACCCCCCGCGAGCTTGCATCGATGAAGTACCACCACCCGACCGGCAAGCGCGGAGGGGGTCCTTCGGCGTCCTCCGCCGCGGGACTGGATTGGAGCAAGCATCAACAATTCGTACCGCGGCTCCGGCAGCCTCAGGATGACAGCGAGGATGACAGCGAAAGTGGAACTCAGCGCGACTCCATCTCCTCCGCCATCCCCAACAGCGCATTGACGGTGTTCCAGTTTCTCGCGGTCACGTTCGTTCCCAGCTTCCTCTCCGTCAGCGCGTTGGATAGCTTCGAGGTTGCGATGCCCTCCGGCAGATAGAGGTACAGCTCACGGCTGCCGCAATGGAGCTCTTCCGAAGCGATCTTCAGTTTCATCAGCAAGGCTTTTGCTTCCTTCGTGAGCTCGCCGCCAAGAAAGGCCACCAGGAACGCCTTTGGGTTTCGTTCCGGTTCCACCGTCAGTGGATTGGCGGCGATGACTTTGCGGAGCTCGCTCGTAGTGCGCAGGATGATCTTCACATCGACGCCCGACTTCTTCCGGATGCCCTCTTCGATCCGCCGCACCAGAAGAGCACGATCGCCATCGTCGCAGCGGAAGACGACGTTCCCGCTCTGCAGATAGGTCTTCGCATCCTTGAGTCCCAGCGATCCGAAGAGCGCTTTCAGAGCATCCATCTTCACCATCTTGTTGCCGCCGACGTTGACGCCGCGGAGCAAGCAGATAAAGGCTGTCATCGGCCAAGAATAACCGACTTGATCTAAGCTACGCGGATGCGACGGCTCATCCTGGCGCTCGCGTTTCTGCTGGCAATGGCCCTGGCGGCGTCGACGACAACCACAACCAGCAAGCCCGTCGATTTCGACAAAGAGATCGAGCCCATCCTCAAAGCGAAGTGCCAGCCATGTCACTTCCCCGGCGGGAAGATGTACGAGCGGCGGCCCTTCGACAAGCCGGCCACCATTGTCGCGCTCGGCGAGAAGCTCTTCACGCGAATCCACGATGAGAAGGAACGCGCTCTCATCCGTGCCTTCCTCGCTGAACAACGGCAGGCAACCCCCTCCGCACGCTGAGCTATCATTCGGGGGTTCATGGCCACGATCCCCTGTATCCGCTGCGGTGTCCAGATCGACCGAGACTTCAAAGCCTGCCCGCATTGCGGCGAGCCGGTGACCGACTTTCTCCGAGAGTACGCCGACAAGCCGATCGACGGCAAGTACCGCATCGTGCAGCGTCTCGGCATCGGTGGCATGGGCGAGGTCTTCAAGGTCGAGCACACCTTCCTCGGCTCGACGCGCGTGGTCAAGATCATCCGCGCGCAGATCTCGTCGAGCAGCGACGTCCATGAACGCTTCCTGCGCGAAGCGCGCATGGCCACGAAAGTCCAGCACCAAAACGTAGCCACGCTGCACGACTTCTCCGCGCTCCCCGACGGCTCCCACTACATGGTCTGGGAGTTCATCGACGGCGAGAATCTGGCCCAGGTACTGCGCCGCCGCGGCACGCTGGCACCGAGGCATGCCGTACGCATCGCCATCCAGGCGCTGGCCGGTCTCGAGGCCATTCACAGGGCCGGCATCGTCCACCGCGACATCAGTCCCGAGAATCTGATGATCACGCAGGCCGGCGACGGCTCCGAGTTCGTGAAGATCATCGACCTCGGCGTGGCCAAAGCGGCAGAAGCGGACGTGGGCATGACGCAGACCGGCATGTTCGTCGGGAAGTTTCGTTATGCCTCCCCCGACCACCTCGGATTCCTTCCCGTCGGCGAACGGATCGACGGCCGGGCCGACCTCTACTCACTGGGCGTCGTTCTGTTCGAGATGCTCACCGGCCGGCCGCCGTTCGAGGCCACATCCCCTCATGCGTACATCCTTCACCACTCGCGCGATGAGTATCTGATCTCCCCCGACCTCGACCGCATTACCGGCAGCCCGGCCCTTCAGACCGTGCTGGCTCGCGCGCTCGAGCGCGACCGCAACAAACGCTTCCCCACCGCGCGCGAGTTCTCCGACGCCCTGGCCGCGATCGAGCCGACGCTTCCCGATGAATCGTCCAGGACCGCTGCCGCTCCGTTCGACGCCGACGCCACCATGCGCACGGAGCGGACGAACATGGGGCAGACCGTCCCACCCGCCGGGACGACTCCCGCCACGGCCGCTCCGGTTGCGACAACTCCTGCGCCGGTCGCTCCGACGCCTCCGGCTCCGCCAACAATCGCCCAGTCTGTGACCCGGCCAGCCGTCACTCGGCCCGGCACGCCTGCACCGGCGGGTTGGGCCGCCACACCCGCACCAGCGGCACCGGTCGACGCATTGCCGACCATGATCGACCCGATGCCGATGGCTGCTCCGAAGAAACGGACGGGCCTCGTCATCGCGCTCATCGTCATCGCACTCCTCGTGCTCGTGGCGATGGGAGCGGTCGGCGTGATCGTGATGAAGCGGTTCATTCATTTGCCGGGGCTCACGACAACGACTACAACAACGACGGCGACAACGACGACAGCCATCGCCTCGGCGAAGCCGTCGCAGACGACGGTGGAGGTCACGCCACCGACGCCGGTCATCATCGACAGAACGACAACGACCGCGACGACGCCGGCGACAGCGACGACGACGACTTCGACAACCGCGGCGACGATGACGACATCATCGGTTGCGGCCCTACCGCCCCCGACCACGACACACGCTCCGGTGAAGCCGAAACCCAGGGTGGAGGTGCCTCCACCCGTTGAGGAGGCGCCCCAGCCGGCGCCACAACCGGAGCCGGCACCGTCCAGCGCGCCGACGTTTCGTGAAAAAGGCGATGGAGGCTCGAATGACGCCGCGCTGGCGGAGCTGCACCGGCAGATCGGCGGCGTCACACGCGTCTCCATCAGCGGCGGCGACGCCGAGATGATCAATCAACTGTCGAACGGGCTGCGCCGCCGCGGCATCAGCATCGGTGACGATGCGCAGGTCGAGATCCGCTTCACGGGCTCGGTCGAGTCCCACGGCTTCGGCAAGAAGAGCCGCTCGGCCACCGCCACGGTCAAGAAGAACGGACGTCCCGTCTTCCAGTACTACATGCCGCGGGAGGAATACCGCGTCGGCGACAGCCCGGCCGAGGCCTTCGTCAGAATTCTCAGCGACGCGTTGGGTAGATAGGAATCCGGCGCGGTTTCCTTTCAGGCGGCGTGTGTGTCGAACCTCGCAGGGAGGATCACCATGCACGTCCGTTCGCAAGCCGTACTGGAGTCGAATATCAATGTCACGCCTCTCGTCGACGTCTGCCTGGTTCTGCTGATCATCTTCATGGTCGTACTGCCAACGATTGTGACTGGGGTGCCGGTCAAGCTGCCGAGGGCGAAGGGTGATCCTGTTCCCGAGGCGGAGCGGCAACTTGCGATTACGGTCAAGGATGACGGTGTAGTGTTCCTCGGCAGTATCGTCGTCCGGCGCGAGCAGGTCGCCTCCGAGCTTCTGCGGATTCATGCGGAATCGCCGCAGCGTTCCGTGGCGGTTCGCGGCGATCAGCGCGTGGCCTACGGCGAGGTCGTGAAGGTGCTCGATGCCTGCCGGGCTGCCGGCTACAACGACGTCCGCCTGATGTCGCAGCAGCGCGACATGCCGGTCAGCACGCGTTGACGAGTCAGCGCGTAATCACGTAGGCGGCGATGCCGGCACGGCGAAGGCGCTCGCTGGCGACGGCGGCGACGGCGCGGGAGGCGAACGGGCCGGTGCGGACGAGGATCAGCCCTTCGCCGCCGTCGTTGAACGGCGTCTCGCCAAGGCGCACCAGGCGCGCGGTGAGCACGCGGGCGTTCGCGGGATCGCGGAAGGCGCCGGCCTGCACGGCGAACGGATGCGATGCGGGTGGATGCGGTGGAGGAGCGGTGAGCGGCGCCGCAGCGGCGGCAGCGAATACGACATCGTGCAGGATCGTCGGCTCGGCTGGCAGTGTCAGCTCGCGGGTGATGACGTGCCCTCCGACCGCGGCGGTGAGCCTGAAGTGCCCGGCAGGGAGGGAGCGGAAGACAAAGTCGCCGTTCGCGTCGGTCGCCGCTCGGAGTCCGAGAGGCTCGATGGTCACCTCCCTCGCGCCGGCGACTCTACCGGCGACGCTCCGAAGCGCCTTTACGGAGAACGATGCGGCCTGCGGCTTGTCTGCTTCGAGCGTGAGGCTGTGCTCGGTCTCCTCCGTCGCGTACCCGGCCGGCAGCGTTTCCGGTACGAGGACGACGCGATAGGCCCCCGCCGGCACGGACAGGACGTAGGCGCCGTCGCTGTCGGTCGTGGCGGTGACGCGGACGTCGTTGGATGCGGAGGCGCTGATCGTGACGCCGGCGATGCCGACATTGGCGTCGCTGGCCACGCGGCCATTCACACGAGCCGACGACCAGACCAGGCCGAAGTCGACGTGGGCGCTGCCATGGATCTCGACGTGTGAAGCGGTCGTGAAGAATGCCGGACGGGCGGGAGGGAGTTGCGCGATCAAGGAGTGCGCGCCGGGCGCCACGTCGCGGAAGGTATAGGCCCCATGGGCGTCGCTTCGCGTGCTGCGCGCGCCGTCGAGCACGATGATGACGTCCGGCAGAGGCTTCGCGCCGACGACGGATCCGCGCATCTCCGGATCGAGAAAGACGACCCCTTCGATCGCCACACGCCGCTGCAGGAGCGCCGGTACGCCGTCGAAACGCTGGCGCAGGCCGGCCTCGATGGCCTTTCCGTTCTGCGCGGCCGCAATCGGGCCGCTGCGCCACCAGGAGAGCGTTCCGAAAACGTCCGTCTGCGAGAAG
>DATLWH010000500.1:0-2603 GCA_035576505.1 Thermoanaerobaculia bacterium
ACCGGCAAGATGGTGGCCGTCGTCGACGGCCGCTACACCGCCGTCCCCATCGAAGCCGGCGGCAGCGGCCGAAAGCGCGTCGACGTCGACCGCTTCTACGACGTGCCCAACTACCGGCCTAAGGTCGCGGATGTGATGGGAATGCCGATGTTCCTGCACTGAGCCGTCCCGCGACGAGCAAAGCCTCGGCGTATGCCAGCAGGTCGGCTAGGTCACGATGTCCTATCCGCATGTGCGAATAAGCCGAGGTGGCCATGACGGCCCTCGCACGATCACCGCAACAGTGAGTCGTCGATCACTCGTTGTGCGGCCACGGAATCCATGACTTGGGCAAACTCCTCAGCCGTCCAGGTAGCGTAGCGCGGCAGCCGTTCGCGACGAGCATCCATCCCGACGGCCCAACTGAGAACCTCAAGCGCCACGGCATTCAGGCTGATACCGCGCTCGCGACTCAAACGTAGGAGCTTTCCAGCAACCTCTTCCGGAACCCCGCGGATCGTCATTTGCTTGCCCACACCCAGGTAATTACAACATCCCTGAACGAGTCGATCTCCTCAATGTGACGCTTGGAGGCAGGCATCGATCGCCTTGGTCGTGAGGCCGATGACGGTGCCGCGCACGCGGAGGTCGCGTTTCATCTCGACCAGGGAGTCTGCGCGCCGATCGACCTCGGAGGCGAGGGCGTCGCTGCGTTGGGTGTGACCGACCATGTCCGCTTCGATGGAGCCGATGGCGATGTCGACGGTGACGCGGAGTGACTCGCCGGACGTTCTCTCGATCGCTTCCACCGACGCGCCGCCGCGATAGGAGCGGGTGGCCTCGCTCATCACCGAGGTCAGATTGTCGTAGGCGTTCTTCAGGCCCGGATTCGACAGCAGTTTGTCCAACGCGGGATTCGCCCCGAGAGCCTTGATCGCGATTTCCATCTGCCAGAGATCGTCGCCGTGCCGGACGCGCACGGGGATCTCGTTTTCCGCTTCGTGGAGTCTCTGCTGGAAGTAGGCACGGGCCAGCGACAGATCCGAGTCGGGCGTCAACAGCTTCTCGAGCTGGTCGGCGCTCATGTTGGCCATCGTTGCCGCGCGATACCCTCGGTCCGTCTTAGGAGGACTTGATGCCGTTACCGGGTGGACGAGCGCAGCACGTTGCACAGGCGCGGCGGAAGCCGGCTCGGGCGCGTGGCTTGTCATTACCTTCAGACCGAGGCCGCCGAGCACGACGAGAAAGACGACGATCGAGACAGCCGGTGCGAAGCGCCACCGTGAGCTCGGGATCACGCTTCGGTAGCCGGCCTTGTTCAGCTCGTGCAGCAGGCGGCCGTTCTCGCGGTCCGACTGCACGGAATGGGCCGCGCCCGCGAAGACCGCGGCGAGCGGCAGATTTCCGTTGTAGTGCTCGCGGCGCGCGAGCTGCCGAAGCATCTCCGCGTTGATGCCGCGATTCTGTTCGCCGCCTTTCAGGTTGGTTTGCACCGCGGCAAACGTCGCCTTCGGACCGCGCAACGACCACCACCCCGCCAGCAGCGAGATCGCCGTTGCCTTCGCCGCTTCGATGCCGCGGCACCGCGCGCACCAGATCCCTACGCGCGCGCTCTCGTTCGTCTTGACGCCGACGGAAACGACCGCCGGGTGTGCCGAGTACCGCAGCGATCCGTCGGACACGCCGCATCCCTGGCAGCGAACAGTCGACACATCGTCATACGGCAGCCCTTGAGCTGCCAGGGTATCCATGGAGTCCTCCGATGCTGGGATTGCCACGATGCTAACACGCGGATGGGGTTTCACCAGCCGTACGACGGGTGGTTACTTCACGCCGCCGCGCAACTCCTGGAAATGCGCAACCTTCACGAGCGTCGTCCCCACCGTGAGAGTCGGATCGGTGAATGCGATGGTGGTGAGGCCGAGGGCCGTGCGCGCCTGAGTGAGTGCCGTGCGCAGTTCCTGAAGGTGGAGCGCTTTGACCGTGACCCCTCCCGTAACGACCGAATCGGCGAAGGACATGGCGCCGAGGCCGGCAGTGGCACGCATGGCGTTCACCGCCTGACGAAGTTCGGTCACGTGGATGGCTTGCACCGTGGTCGTTCCAGCGGCCAGCGGGTCGTCCGTGAAGAAGATCGTCGTGGCCGCGTCAGGAGTGCTGAACCCGGACAGACGGGCGGAGGCATCGATTGCCCGAACCTTGTAGACGTAGGTTCCGCCGGCGGTCACCGAGGAATCCGAGTAGCTAGTCGATGCCGTCGTGATCAGCGTCGTGTAGCCGCTCGAGGCCGAGAGGCGCACCACGTCGTACTGCGTCGCGCCGGATGACGCACTCCAGGAGAGATTGACCTGCGTCGTACTCACGGCAGTGGCGATCAGTCCTGTTGGCGCCGGCGGCCCGACCGTCACGCCCTGTGAGCCGTTGATCGTCACGTCTGCAACGTCGGTGGCGGTGACGACCTGACTCCCGGCGGTCCGCAGCGTGACGCCGCCGGTGAACGTGTGTACTCCGGCGTCGCCGCCGGTGAAGGTGTAGTTGAGCGGCAGGATCGCGGCACCATCGGTGGACGTGAAATGAATCGTACCGGTATAGCCGGTGGCCACGTTGTAGCTGGCGTCATAGGC
>DATLWH010000501.1:0-4417 GCA_035576505.1 Thermoanaerobaculia bacterium
CGATGGAAAGACCGAGCCCCGTTCCTCCCTGACGCTGCGTAAAGAACGGCTCGAACACACGGTCGAGATCATGGGGGGCGAAACCGGGCCCTTCATCCTCCACGAGGCACTCGACCCAATGGCGGCCGGCGTGTTCGACGACATCGCCGCTGACGCGGACGGTTCCGCCGGATTCGGAGTGCTGGACGGCGTTGTCGATCAGGTTCTCGAATACCTGCCACAGGCGCGAGCGGTCCATCAGGAGCGTCGGCATCCCGCTGGTCACATCATTCCGGATCTCGACGCCGGCGGCGTGCGCTGCCGCCCGCCGGCTTTCCACCGCGTATCGCACGACCTCGTGGATATTTCCCCGCTCGATGGTGAGTGCCGGCGGTTTACCGTACTCGAGCAACTCTTGCATCAGGTGGATGAGCCGGTTCACTTCCTGACGGAGCGTGGCGCCGCATTCGGCGTAGCCGGGCTGACTCATCTCTTCGTGAAAAGCGTCGAGCGTGGCGGAAATGCCGAAGAGCGGATTGCGCACTTCGTGGGCGACGCCGGCGACGAGCGTTCCCATGGCCGAGAGGGTTTCACTCCGCCGGAGCGATTCCTGCAGCTCGACGATTCCGGTGATTTCCCACAGCACCAGGATGAACCGCTCGGAGCCGTCGTTCGGAGTGGAGAAGTGGGAGACGATGATGTCCCAGGTGCGTCCCTCGGCGTCTTTCGTCTCGGCGGTCGTTCCGCGGCGCTTTCCGGCGATGTAGGAGATGAGCTGCGCGGCGGTCTGCCACGGCTCGCTGGCGCTGATCTCCTCGATCGGTCTCCCGGCAATCTGCTCGTCCGACAACCCGCTCAACTCGAGCGCCGCGCGATTCACACGGACGATGACGCCGCTCCGTTCGGTGATCAGGATTGGCGTGGTGACCGTGTCGAAGGTCGCTTTCCATTCGGCCGCCGAGCGTTCGATTTCATTCTGCAGCCGCAGCTGCTCCGCCTCGGCATGCCGCCGCTCCGTTATATCGGTCCCCGTGGCCACCAGAAACGAGCGGCCTCGTACGTCCATCCGCCGGGCATTGAACAGGTAGTTCTTCACCTCCTCGCCGATGATCATGCGTGTTTCCAACTCCGCATGACCCAGGTCGAACACCTCGTCGATCTTCCGTTCGACGTAGTCACGGTCGTCGGGGTAAACGAGGGGACGGCCGACGCGGTTGCGCAGAAGCTGCTCTCCTCCAGACAGGCGTTCCATCGTGTCGTTCCATCGGATGAACCGTCCCTCACGGTCCTGAACGAGGAAGACTCCGGTGATGGAGTCGATGGCCGCCTCGGTGAGCTCTTGCTCCTCCTTCAGCGCATCCTCCATCTGCTTGCGCTGCGTAATGTCGCGCACCACGACGATGGCCCGCTTCCTGCCGCCGATCGTGGCGGCGTGAAGATTGACCTCGGTCCAGAAGAGATGCCCGTCTCTGTGCTTCGATGGCCATTCGTATCGCTTCTCTTCTCCATCGGCCACCCTTTGCAATACCTCCAGGGCTTTTTTGGTCGTGAATGGCAAGCCTCCGCCGCTTACCGAGCCGGCGTCGATACGCTTCAGCTCATCGGCCGTATATCCGAACATCGTGCACATGGTCTCGTTGACTTCGATGACCGCGCCGCTGTCGATGTCGTTGATCATGATGGCGTCGCTGACGGCGTCAAAGATCGAGCGGAATCGTGCTTCGCTTTCCGTTCGCTGCGCGACCTGCACCGTCAGCTCGTCGACCATCGTCTCGATGCAGGAACGAAGGCTCTCCAGTTCCGCGGGAAAGCCGCGGCCCGCGGTCATGGCAGCGGCGCTGCCGCCCCCGACCGCAACGGCATACCGCTCGATCTGGACCAGGGGCCGCACGACCGTCCGCCAGAGCACGAAATAGATGCAGAGGATCAGCAACACATCGGCGCCCACCACCGTGGAAGCCATGCGAATGAGCGACGCGTGCAGCTCGTCCAGGGTGAACCTCGGCGTCACCAGCAGGCGGACGGTCCCGATGGGATTGCCGGCGAACGCGATTGGCCGCTCTTCGACGAGCATGTCTTTGGGGACGGATTTCTCATTCCATGGGACGAGGTTCCACTGGGAGTCGCGCACGCGGCCATAGGTCCCGCCGGCGGCCTGGACCCTGATTCCATAAACCGAGTGCGGCTGGGACATCGCCTCAATCACCCTTTCGATCTGCGGGCGGTCGATATTCCAGACGGGGAGAGCGAGCGCCACGGATAACTCATTCGCCTGTGCCTCCGTGAGTCTTCGCAGGACATCCCACTGCCGCTTCGCGTCCAACTGGTAGCTGATGATGAAATACGTGCCGAGCAACACGGTCGTCACCGCCACCAGTGTGGCGGCGACGACTTTGGCCAGTGGCACTCTGCGTGGTGGCATTTACTTGTACGTTTGTGGGTCGAACCAGAGGCGCTTGTCGTTGAACGGGGTTTCCGGGCCGAGAAACGGATTGTTGATCCTGAAAATCCTGCGCTCCTTCAGCCGCAGTTGCTCGATCTTGTGCCGCTGATATTTGTCGAAGATGCGGTCATACGTCCCGTCGGCGATCATCATCCGCATCCCTTCCTCGGCACGCGCCGCCAGGCGCCGTCCTTCGCTTGTCTTCGGGAACCAGAAATACATTGGCAGCGGGTAGTAGAAGAGGATGCTGTCTTCGATGTAGAGGGCTGGAAGTGAGTTTTTGCGCTCGGCGTACTCATCGAGTACTTCGGTGGCCGCCCGCAGAAAGATGTCGAAGCGCTTGTTGACCAGCATCTCAAAGAGGCCGTCGTAGCTGGAGCCGGTGACCACCTTGAAGCCGCTGGCCCGGAGAATATCGACATCGATCCAGCCCAGGCCGAGACCATACGTGAACTGGTGAAGGTCGTCGACCGTCCGGACGGAGGCGAACCGTTTCTGATCGTCTTTGCGAATGAGGAACACGCAGTATCCGCCCAGGTTCTTGTCCACGGGGATCCGGATGGGGATGAGGTTCTTCTCGAAATCGGGCGTGGTGCTCAGGTACATCACGGTCAGCTTACCCGTGGCGTTTTTCAATTCGAAGGCCTGTCGCCGCTCGGTCATGAACTCCGACTTCACCATCCGGTACTTGCCCCACTTCGGCGTCGTCCTCTCCAGCGCCGTTCTCAGGATCTCCCAGTGATAGAGGTAGCGCACATCGAGTGACGACTCCGGCGCGTGGTAGATGTACGTCATCGCGCCCTGCGCGTGTGCGCACGGGGCGGAGGCGATGACCAGCAAAAGCGCGAGAAACGCCGACCGACGCGTTTCCATGAGCACTATTGAAGCACTAATCGCGTTGGGTGAGGAGTGATGGATGTTACAGGTCTGTTTGGCTGATCTCGTGATCGTCAAGAGAATGGCGACAATCCGCGGCGTCGGCGGCAGTCACGCTCGTCACTGTGAGTCCCGTTTCGGAACTCGTTTTCAGCGTCAGTTAACGCGACATTTCTTCCTGGCCCGTCTATCGGAGAAGCAGCGCTACTGCAGACTTAGAAGCACGAGAATCTCGCCTTCACCCTTCGGAAGCGGCTCCAGAGCCTTTCCGATGAGTGTGCCCGGCCTATGGATCTTCGTGCCGCCCAGATCGAGAGGCTCCGAGACCATCGCCACACCCGGTCGATCGCTTGTAACGAGGAGGTCTCCTAGTGCCACAGGGTGTGTCGTTGCATCGACGCGTACTTTCACGCGCCCAGTCGTAGCGATTTTTGATTTCGTATCGGATGCTACGCCGAGGATCATGCCCGGCTGTGTCGAGACAACCCCGGCCACGCGTGTGTCATATGGGCGAGACGAGGGAACCACGGTGTTTGTGGAATCGTCGCTGATGACGACCACGGTTCCCGGGGGCAAGTCACCGGATGAGGGAACCCATTCCGCAATATCCTGATATTTGGCGTTGATATTGCCGCTGACGTTGATGCTGCCGTTCACATCGAGCAAGGCTCCTGGGTTGGTCGTGCCGATGCCGATATTACCGTTGGCGGCGATCCGCAGCCGTTCCGTGTTTCCGCCGGCGGCAAACTTGAGTACTCCTCCTGCGTCCGCCATGAATGTGAACGATCCGTTTGCATACATGTACCCGTCATTGGCCACGAGCGCCCCGTAGGCGCCCCGGTTGCTACCTCTTACGCCAAACTCCGAATTGAAGTTGAGGTTGCCTCTCGCTAAGAATCCTCCGGTACCGGCAGGATCGGTATTCTCCTCCTGGATGAACTGCGTTGTCGCTGAAGCTCCGAAAACGTGCAGGCGAGCATTGAATTGAGTGCCCGGCGTTGCCGTGCCGATGCCGACTCTGCCTTGGTTGTAGTAGATGGGTCCTGTGACAGTTCCGTCCGGGGTCGTCGGTGACCACTGCCCGAACGCGTTGACAGCCCCAACGGCAAACACACTCAT
>DATLWH010000502.1:0-5683 GCA_035576505.1 Thermoanaerobaculia bacterium
ACGGCGGGGTTCCACCAGGGGTCGAGCAGGAAGATGTAATCGGCATTAGTGAGGTTGAGACCGAGGCCGCCGGCTTTGAGACTGATGAGGAAGAGGGGCGGCCCGTCCGGCTGCTGGAACCGTTCCACGAGCGACTGGCGGTCACGCGTCTTGCCGTCGAGGTAGAGATACGGCAGACCTTCCGCATCGAGCTTCTTGCTCACGATGTGAAGGAACGACGTGAACTGGGAAAACACGAGCGCGCGGTGTCCGGCGGCCAGCACGTCACCAATCTCGTCCATGAGCAGGTCGACCTTCGCCGAGGGGGCGTCGGTGTTCGGGTCGATCAGCCCTGGATCGCACGCGGCCTGACGGAGACGCAGGAGCGCCTCGAGGATGTGCATCCGCGCCTTGTCGATGCCCCCTTTGCGGATGCGGCCGAGGAGGGCGGCCCGGTAGTGATCGCGCAGCTCCTCGTACTGCACCTTCTGCTTCCCTTCCAGCTCGCAGTAGAGCGTCTGCTCGATCCGCTCCGGCAGTTCGGGCGCCACCTGCTCCTTCGTGCGCCGGAGCAGCAGTGGGCGCAATCCACGCGCCAGTGCTTCGCGGCGGTCGAGCGGCGCGTTCTTTCCGGCGAAGGCGCGCGAGAAGGAGCGCATCGAGCCGAGCAGGCCTGGGTTGAGGAACTCGAAGAGGCTCCACAGCTCGCCGAGGTGATTCTCGACCGGCGTGCCGCTCAGCGCCAGGCGATTGCGCCCGCGCAGCAGGCGGCTCGCCTTCGCAACCTGGCTTGAGGCGTTCTTGATCGCCTGCGACTCGTCGAGGATGACGTATTCGAACTCGGTCTCGGCGAGCCTGGCGATGTCGAGGCGCATCGTGGCGTAGGTCGTCAGCACGAGGTCGAAGCCGGTGAAGTCGTTTTTCTCGCGCTCGCTTCCGTGATGTTCGATCACGCTCAGTTGCGGCGCAAAGCGCCTGGCCTCGGCGGCCCAATTGAAGAGGAGCGACCGCGGCGCCACCACGAGCGACGGGCCGGCGTTGCCGTTCGCGCGCAGCCCTTCCAGCAGCGCCAGCGCCTGTACGGTCTTGCCGAGGCCCATGTCGTCGGCCAGACATCCGCCCATCCCCGTGGTCCGCAGAAACTCCAGCCAGCCGAGGCCGGCGCGCTGATACGGCCGCAATTCGGCCGTGAACGTCGGCGGTTCCTGGCGCGGCTCGGGCGACGCCTCGGAGACGCGCTGGCGGAGCGCCGCGAAGGCGTCGTCCACCGTCTGCGTTTTCGACCGCAGCAGCGCATCGATGAGCAGCGCCTGCGAGGTGCGGAAGCGCAGCGCCGCCCCTTCGCGCTTCCCAAGCTCGAGCACCGGGGCGAGCGTCGCGGCCCACGAGCTCGGGACGATGCCGTACGAGCCGTCGGGAAGCCGCAGCAGCGAGCGATGCATGGTCGTCGCGGCCAGAAGCTCCGGCAGTGGGACGCGCACATCATCGAAGCTCGCGCTCACGTTCAGATCGAACCAGTCGATTCCGCTGGAGATGTCGACGTCGAAATCGTCGGCCACGCGCACCTTCTCGGAGCCGAGCTCGATCGTCCATCCCTCGGCGGTCAGCTTGCGCACGATCTCGTCGAGCTGTGCCAGGCGGATGCGGTAGCCATCCCATGTCGAGATCACGCCCAGATTGCCGAGCCGGCCGCGAAAGCCCTCCTCGAACGAGCCGTTGCGGCGGATCAGCTTGCGCCCGAGCGTCGACTGCATCTCCTCCGAGCGGCTGGAGACGCGCCATTCGTCGTAGTCGAAGAAGAGCTCCGCGCTCATTTCCGAAGTCCATGACTGGTCCTGGAGCGCCAGGACGGGACGCGGACCGATGTCGACCAGAGACCATCCCAGCTCCTCCGGGAGCACGACGTTTGCGATCGGCGCGCGGAGCAGAGCTTTGCGGAACGAGTCGGCATCGGCGTGCGGGATTTCCACCGAACCGTTCGCCCGCAGCGCGTCCAGCCAGGCCGCGCGCCCCCCGTCGTCGAAGCGGCTGGCGCGGCCGCCGGCGATGAGAATGCCGGGGAAGGTCGCTTCGACCGCTTCGACCGGCAGGGTCTCGCCCTCCCGCCCGATCGTGGCGGCCACGCGATACTTCGATTCCTCGGCGTCGTTGACGATGGCCACGCGCAGCGTCCACACCGGACCGTCGTCCCACGCGATCGGCTGCGGATTGTCGTACTCGTCGAGCACGCTCAATTTGCCCGATCGGGCAATCCTCTCGATCCACCACGCGGCCGTCGACGCGGGGATGCTGACCATCCGCTCCACGGTGCGAACCCACGAATTCTGATTCAAGAGAGCGATCGTCTCGCGGTCCCCGGGCGGGAGCACGTGCAGCTCATCGAGACGAAGCGACAGAGGCTTCCACTTCCCCCATTCCCCGTTTTTCTTGTGCGCGCGGCCGAGGATCTGGAGGGTCAGCCTGTGAGTCGGGGTGAATGACTCGATGACGTAGGCGATCTCCTCGGGGATGCTGCGCGCGGCCAAAGGGTTCACCGGCGGCGGTACCGGTCCAAGGGCATCGAGGAACCGTTGCCATGGCGGGCGCTGCGGACGGGGAGGAACGCCGCGCGGAAACGTCTTCACCGGCGGATCGAAATCTTCGTAGGCCTCATCCTCGAAGTCTTCGTACGGCTCGTTGTCCTGCTCGTCGTCGCCCGCCAGGAAGAGCGCGCGCTCCGGAAGCATGCGCCGCGCGCTGGCGGCGCGAATGACCGCCCAGATGTGCTTGCACTCGACGAAGTTTTCCTCGAACCACGGACACTCGCAGTCGGTCGTGAGCCGGTTGCCCTCGAGCAGCAGGTGGACCGAATACATCTGGCTGCCCTGGACCTCCGCGTGAATCTCACCGTCGCCAACCTTTTCGAGACGGCGCACGCGGCCCTCCGCGTAGTAAGCGTCGCCGCGCGTGAGGGTGCGTGGGGCGACAAACCTGCGCAGAGCGATGTCGGCGGGCACGGCGGCGTGAACGAGACGAGGTGAGCAGCGATTCCGAGGGAAGGCAGAAAGCGGAAGGCGGAAGGCAGAAGGCAGAAGGCAGAAGGATGAAAGCAGAAGGCTGAAGGCTGAAGGGGGAATGGGGAAGGCCAGGGCAGAAAACTTCGACGCCAGATTCCTGCGGTGTTACTTCTGCCTTCAGCCTTCAGCCTTCATCCTTCAGTCTCCCCCCCTGGTTTCGCCTTTGCAACCCGTCCGGCGCTGGAGGAACGATGACCCTTCCGCCGTGTTACACCAATCCTGACGAGGAAGACGGCGAGACCGCCGCAACGACGCCGGAGGACAGGCCGGCCAATCCATCGCGGAGGACGTTCGTTTTCGGCTCCGCGGCGGCCACCGCGGGCATGCTGGTCAGCCCGATTCTCGCAGGCGCCACGGCGCGGGAAGGTCCGCCGAAGAATGACCCGAATGCAGTGCCGACCGTGCTCGTCGTCAACGGCAAGCGTCATGAACTGACGCTCGATCCGCGAACGACGCTCCTCGACGCGCTGCGCGAACATCTCGATCTCACCGGAACCAAGAAAGCGTGCGATCAAGGCGCTTGCGGCGCGTGCACCGTGCTGATCGATGGCCGCCGTTACAACTCCTGCCTCACGCTCGCCGTGATGCACGATGGGCAGCGGATCACGACGATCGAAGGCCTCGGTTCGGACGCTGCTCTGCACCCCGTGCAGGCCGCCTTCATCCGATCCGACGGCTTTCAGTGCGGCTACTGCACGCCCGGACAGATCTGCTCGGCCGTGGCGCTGCTCCAGGAGGGGCATGCCGGAAGCGATGCCGAAATCCGCGAATGGATGAGCGGCAACATCTGCCGCTGCGGGGCATACAGCGGCATCGTCGACGCCATCCGCAGCGCGGCGAAGAACGGAGGCGGACATGCACCCGTTTGAGTATTCTCGCGTCACGCAGCTCGGCCAGGCGCTGGCCTCCGGGGCGCATCCTTCGGCGAAGTTCGTCGCCGGCGGCACGAACCTGGTCGACCTGATGAAGTGCGAGGTCGAGCATCCCGCGCGCCTCGTCGACATCAACCCCCTTCCTCTGGCGGCGATCGAGTCGGTTATCGAGGCAGGTAAGGGCGGCATCCGCATCGGCGCCCTGGCACGCATGAGCGATGTCGCCGCCAGCGCCCTGGTCCGCGAGCACGCTCCGGCCATCACGCAGGCGCTGCTGGCCAGCGCTTCGCCGCAGCTTCGCAACGCCGCGTCCATCGGCGGAAACCTGATGCAGCGGACGCGGTGCCCGTACTTCCGCGAGCTGACCTGGGCCCCGTGCAACAAGCGCAATCCCGGCAGCGGATGCGCGGCCATCGAGGGCGACAACCGCCTCCACGCCGTCATCGGCACCTCGGCGCATTGCATCGCCACGCATCCTTCCGATCTGGCCGTGGCTGTTGCAGCGCTGGATGGCATGATCACGTTGCGCGGCGCGGCCGGCGAGCGGCATGTCGCTGCCGTCGATTTTCATCTGCTTCCCGGCAGCACGCCGCATCTCGAGCATGCGCTCCGACACGGCGAGCTGATCACCTCCGTCTTCATCCCTGATGCTCCGCACGCCCGCCGTTCCGCGTACCTCAAGGTGCGCGACCGCGCCTCGTACGAGTTCGCGCTCGCTTCCGCCGCGGTCGGCCTCGAAGTGGCGGGCGGCACGATTCGCTCCGCGCGCGTGGCGCTGGGCGGCATCGGCACCAAGCCATGGCGCGCTACGTTTGCCGAGGCGGCGCTCGTCGGGCAGCAGCCGGCGGCGGAGGCGTTCCGCCGCGCTGCCGAGGCGGAACTGAAGGGCGCTCGAGGACATGGTCATAACGACTTCAAGATCGAGCTCGCCAAACGGACGCTCGTACGGGCGCTCACCGATCTCACCGGAGGTGCTGCATGACTCTTCCACTAATCGGCGAACCGCGCGATCGCGTCGACGGGCGCGTCAAAGTGACCGGCGCCGCGCGCTTCGCGGCCGAGAACAACATGGAAGGTCTCCTCCACGCCGTGGTCGTTCCGGCCACGATCGCATCAGGACGGATCACGGCGATCGACGACGCCGCGGCGAGGAAGGCGCCGGGCGTACTGGCCGTCATCACCTATCGCAACGCGCCGAAACTGAATCCTCCGCCGGCGCAGACCACCGGCCAGAACCAGGCCGGCGGTCAGCAATCGGGAGGGGGCGGTCAGTCCTCGGCAAACGGCCAGCAACAGCAGGGAGGAAAACAGCAGGCCAGCGCTCCTCCCCCGGCCACCGGCAATTACGCCGAGCCTCACCTCATGCCGCTTGCCGGCCCTGAGGTTCACTACCTCGGACAGCAGATCGCAGTCGTCGTGGCCACGACTCTCGAACAGGCCACGCATGCGGCCAACCTCGTCCGCGTGACCTACGAGGCGACGCCGGCACGGATCGATCTGCAGGCGTACCGCGCCGAAGGAACGGATAAGGGGTCGCAGCAGGCGCCTCCGATTCATGCCGGCGACGCCGACACCGCCTTCGCCGCGGCGCCGGTGAAGGTCGACCAGACCTACCGCACGCCGTACGAGCATCACAATCCGATGGAGGCGCATGCGCTCGTGGCCGCATGGAACGGCAACCGGCTCACGGTGCACGACTCCTCGCAGAACATCTTCGGCGTTCGGGTCACGCTGTCGCAGGCGTTCGGCATTCCGCGCGAGTACGTCCAGGTGCTG
>DATLWH010000503.1:0-3986 GCA_035576505.1 Thermoanaerobaculia bacterium
TGGGCGGCTGGTCTTCGATGGCGGTGTGCTGATGGCCATGGATGGAATGGCCGGCCAGCCGTACGAGGGCATGCACGGCTTCACGGTGGCGCTCGTCTACGACAACGTGCCGGATGCGAAACGGGTCTTCGATGCCCTGGCCGAGGGCGGCAAGGTGACGATGCCGTGGGGGAAGACGTTCTGGGCCGAGGGCTTCGGGATGCTGACCGACCGCTTCGGCACGCCGTGGATGATCAACGGTCAGATGACGATGCAGGGTTGATGGTTGGGTTGCTGGGTTGCTGGGTTGCAAGGGGATGCTTCTCCAGAATATTGCGACCGTTGGCATTTGAGCCGCGGAGCGGCGGCATCTAAGTAGCCCAGTGCGTGAGCACCAGGAAACTGTTGAGATGTCGCCGCTCCGCGGCTGGGACCTTCATGCGACTCGAGTCCCAACGCTGACGCATTGGGCTACGTAGATGACGCCGCTCCGCGGCTTTCGGAGCAGTCAGTGCGTCAATGGTGGCGAGCCTTGGGCAACCAACGCTGCCGGCCGTGCCGGTTCACCCAACCGCCGCTCCCCGCTTCGCCATCGCAGCCATGAATTTCTGCGGGGTATGGGTCGGGACCGGCTTGGGGGCGTAGAAGCCGGCGCCGTCGTTGTCGTCGACGAAGGTGCGGCCGTCGACGGTGTAGGTGAAGGTGAACCAGACGTTCGCGCCGGCGGGGACGGCGACGCCGTGTGCTGACCAGGCGCGGCGGCCGTTGGTGATGACGCCTGCAATCAGCGGTACGGAGCCGGCCAGCGGTGGATGGTTGATGACTTTGTAGTTGACCTCTACGTTCTCCACTTCCGGCAGAGCGGTGATCTCGACCTCGAATGCTTCGCCGGCCACGGTGGCGTTATCGCCCTGGATGTCGATCGAGGTGAAACGGAAGATGTAGTTCAGCCCGTAGTCGCTGTCCCAGTATCGAAAGCCGGATTGGCCCGTGTTCATGAACCACACGATCAATTCCTCGGCATCAGCGGGGATGTCGATCGACGTGGTCATCATCGTCGCCTCGACCGGGTCGTTGCTGAAGCGCGAGACGACCTGGCCTGTCGGCGTGTCGAGACGCCTGGAGAGGATGGCGCCGTGCGGCGAGAAGCGGAAGAAGGCGGTGATCGACCATGTCGGGGCGCCGTTGTAATTCGAGCGCTCGAACGGAAGGCGTGCCGGGTCGTAGGCGATCCCCACTGTGCTGCCCGGAATGAGATTGCCGAAGGGGAGTTGCCGCCACGTTCCGGTGAAGGTGATGTGCGGCGGGTTGTCGGCGAAAGTTCTGCGGAACATGGTCGTCCTCGTCTCGCTCAAGAAACCGCTTCCATGGTGATGTCGGAAGCGTTGTCGATGATCTTCAGGAAGGTCTGTTTGATCGTCGGGTTGTAGTAGTACGCATTTGTGTTCGATGCCGTGAGTGCCTGTGGCGTGCCGGCATCCGGCAGGGCCTGGCCCGCCGCGGTGACCGATACCGGCGCGTTCGTGCCGAGGAGACTGACGTAGAAGAACGACTCGGGCGGCGTGTAGTCATCGGCGAGCCGCTGCACGCGAATGCGCTGCCCGCCGGAGATCGCCTGGTGGCTGATGCGCGTGAGGCGATGCGGTGCGGGGGCGGCGCTGAGGCCGTCGTCGAGATAGAGATCGAACGAGTTGTCGGGGCCCGGGTAGACGTTGAACGTGATCGGGCACGGTTGCGAAGGGTCGATGTACTGCTGCACCGGATCGCGCATCGGCAGGATGGCGCCGGCGCGGACGTACATCGGCACCTGAAACAGCGGCTGTCCGGTCAGCGGCGCGTACCAGTTCGTGATGAGCGTGCCGCCCTCGACCGGCCCATCGAGCGGGTATTCGTTGTTCTTGAACCCATACCACTGGCTGCCGGCCGGCAGATAGACGTTGCGGAGGGGCGGGGTGGGCGGATTGGCGGTGTCGTGCCGCGCAAGGATGGGGGCGACCAGAAAATCGTTGCCGACGAAGAACTGGTCGTCGCAATGGTTGTAGACCTGCGGATCGCCGGGATCGTTGAGAAAGAGTGCGCGCGCGATCGGAAGGCCGGTCTGTGACGACGTCCACATGGCGCTGTAGTAGACGTCGATCATCTGGTAGCGCAGGGCGACGAAGAAACGGCAGTTCGCCGGCACGGGCTCGCCGTAGGCGTACGGCTCCTGGAATGCCTTGGTGTAGCCGTCGTAATGATTTCGGAACCATGGCAGGAAGGAGCCGGCCTGCATCCAGCGCGTCAGGAGCTCGTAGCTGGTGACGCCGCCGGCCATCTTCTGCGTGCCGGCGTCGTACGTGGCCGCTCCCACGGTGCCGCTCGATGGATCGCCGAGCGAGCCATTGGCGAAGCCGCCGATGTCGCAGCCGGCCAGCGGCACCCCGGCCAGTCCCATGTTCAGGACCTCGGGGACGTTGATGAGCAGAAAGTCCCACGACGACGCCGAGTCGCCCGTCCAGTTTGCGGCGTAGCGCTGCGAGCCGGCGTAGCCTCCGCGGGCGATGATGAATGGCCGCGTCTTCGGCCGCAGCTTCTGCAGCCCCTCGTAGGTGGCGCGCAGCAGGAGCAGCCCATAGGCGTTGTGGAACTTCGCGTTCGGCAGGAACTCGCCGAAATACGTCATCATCAGATTGAGCGGGAACGTGGAGTTGGGGCTGCTGGCCAGCGCCGGACACATCATGTCCTGCCAGATCATGTCCATGCCGATGGAGAGAAGGTATTGGTACTGCTCGCCCCACCACGCGCGGACGTCATCGCGGCCGAGGTCGGGGTAGTCGCCGTAGGAACCGAGCTGCGTACCGGGAAGCGTGGTCTGGTTGAGGCCGGGATTCGAGCCGTAGTTCACATTGCCGACGAAAAGGTTCGGGTTCTCTCCCTCCCCGGCGTAGGTGCCATAGATGAAGGCGCCCGAGGGGTTGCCGCCGAGGGCCATGCCGCTGGCCAGCGTTGGATAGACCGTATTGTTGCCGGTCTCGTCCTGCGGCACGATCGTGACGAGCGGCGTGATGTTCGTGCTGCACTTGAAGCCCTGCTGCTGCAATCCGCCGAGAAAGCCGGCGGCGTTGGGGAACTTGTGGTTGCTGCTCGTGAAGGTGCGGTAGTTGTCCTGAAAATCGACGTCGATGTGCAGGCCGTCGCACGGAATGCCGGCTGCGCGATACGCCTGCGCGGCCTGCTCTACGAGCGCGGCGTTCCAGTAGCCGTAGCAGCCCTGGTGATAGCCGAGGGCGTACTTGGGCGGGAGGGAAGGGCGGCCGGTCAGTTCCGTGTAGAGATCGATCACGGCCGGCACTTCGCCGCCGTACATGAAGTAGTAATCGAGATCGCCGTAGAGCGCTCCGAAGTAGTACTTCCCGAACATGTTGGAGTAGTCGCTGGCGCCGATGTTGACGT
Source organism: Thermoanaerobaculia bacterium (assembly GCA_035576505.1). GTDB lineage: Bacteria > Acidobacteriota > Thermoanaerobaculia > Gp7-AA8 > Gp7-AA8 > JADGNZ01. The sequence goes on from DATLWH010000503.1 coordinate 3,412, forward strand.
ACGACTGCGCGGGGTTGTCGAAGAAGATGCCGTAGCTGTAGCGCGGTCCATTGGCAGGCTTGGGGTTCGTTTCGATGAAGAATGGCACGGAGCAATAGAGCGGCTCGGACGGGTTGAGCGGGCCGGGCGTTTCTCCGGGCGGGATCGACCCGTTGACGTAGGTGAAGTTGTCGTCGTTGAAGAACGTCATGTCCAAGAAGTTCTTCGCCAGCGTCGATCCTGCCTTCTCGCCGAAGCCGTAATAGAGGGCGTTGGCCGGGTAGACCTTGAAGCTGGCCACGACTTCCTGGCCGGGGATGTAGACGACGTTATAGGTCGGCGTGTCGCTGTGAATGAGCTGGCTGCCGCGGTAGACGGCGAGCGAGTAGGGGGACTTGGTGATCTCGAGGCGGATCGTGCCGGTGTCGAGGATGAACTTCGTTCCCCCGTCCTGCAGCGCGACGTTGACCGCAGGATAGTCGTTCTTGACGACCGCGATGGAGACGTCGCGGCCGTAGCTCGCCGTCGGGTTGAAGCGGAAGCGGAACATCGATGCGGTGAGGAAAGTGAGGAGCGGCGCCGGGCCGCTGGTCATC
>DATLWH010000504.1:0-3377 GCA_035576505.1 Thermoanaerobaculia bacterium
GATCACGGGCGGCGCCGGCGACGACGTGATCTTCGGCGGCGTACACGCGGGCGGTTGTATGACGCCGGAGCCATAGACAGCATCGATGGCGGCGATGTCCCACGCCTGCAAGGTCGAACCGAAAGGATCGTTATCGAACTCGACGCCCGAATTCATGATGGCCGTGGTTGAGCAGTCGAGCGGCGCTGTGCAGGGGCCCCCCGCGGAATTCTGGTCCGAGTGGCGGAGCCCCAGGGTGTGTCCGAGCTCGTGTGTGAGGACGTGATCGAAACCGTTGCCGGTCAGCCCGGCGCCGGTGATCCCATCCTGCACGACCAGGTCGGCTTCCACGATCGTCAGGTACTGCTCGCCGTGGGCCGTGTGCGTGGCAGAGCCGAACCACGCCCCGCCTACGGCCAGCGTGGCGCCGTTGGTCGGAGAGAACGAGCCTGGGATCTCGTTGGCGGGGTCGTTGAACTGGATCGTGTTGACGCCGTCCGAGGTGCCGCCGGGGGCCAGGCCTGTCCGGGCGATCGTCGTCGTCCCGCCGTACTGATAAACGATGTTCGATCCCGGATCGCTGGTCCAGGCGGCCAGGCCGCGCTGCAGCGATGTCAGCCCGCCGTTCAGCGCTCCCGGCTGCGAGCCGTGGCTGAGGAAGACGACCGGCGTCGGGAAGCTCGGCCAGCGGATCCCGACACCACCGGACTGGAGCAGATAGCTGCTCGGCGCCGCCGCGGTCGCCTCCGCGATGACCCGTCGTAACGGCTGCGGATCGTGAACGATGTAATCATCGCCCGCATCGCCTCCCTGCGCCGTCGCCCGCACGAAGCCGAGAAAGGCTTCTTCGAGCCGCACCGGCTCCCGATGCAGCGTGCCGTCGACGTCCCATCCGGTGATCTCCACGGCATCGCGCACGAGCAGGCGCCGTCCCTTCTGATCCTCGGCACGGTCGAACTTGCCGACAGCCATGTTCTTCGCCACCCACTCCCCGCGGTCGTTCGTCTCCAGGAAGAGCAGCACCTGCTGCCCACTTTCATACCTCGGGCTGCCGGCGACGGCGTACCCGATCCCACCGACCACGCCTCCGAGCTCCGTGACCTGAATCGTTTCACCGGCGGCAAGCGGCCCCTTGATCGCCTCGTCGACACGCAGTTCCGTCACCGTCTCAATCCAGCCGCCCGGAGCCCACCGTCCATACGACTCCCCCGCCGTCGCCACGATGATCGCCTTCGAGGCAGTGACGAGCACGCGATCCGACGGAACGAGGAATGTCGCAGCCTGTGCGCTGGCGGCGGTGAGTAGGCCCGCGAGGAACAGCGTTGCTCTTGACGGTCGCTGGGTTGCTCGGTTGCTCAGTTGCTTGGTTGGCAACCGGTCAACCTGGTGGCAGCCCTCATGTCCGGCGCGCATAGTTGATGATGATATAGACGACACACCGCCCGTTTTGATGACAGCCGTCACGCCCCGGTTACCCTTGGCCGGAAACCGGGGCCGAGCTTCTGCAACAGAGTGCGTTCGCCGGCGAAGCCGGCGTGAGATCCGTAGCCCCGGCTTCCAGCCCCATACGCGCTAACTCAAGCCAGCGACCACGCGCCGCAATAGCGGCAACAAGAAGATAGCCAGGGGTGCTGGCGCGTCAGCGCTCGCACCCCTGGTACGAGCGTCCATTGCTTACGTGCCGCGTCAGCGGCACTGGATCAGAAGTTGGTCGATGACGCTCTGGTGCCGCTGACGCGGCGCGAATTGGATTGTCCTCGGCAACCAGGGGTGCTGGAGCGTCAGCGCTCGCACCCCTGGTACGAGGGTCCATTGCTTACGTACCGCGTCAGCGGCACTGGATCAGAGGTTGGTCGATGACGCTCTGGTGCCGCTGACGCGGCACGAATTGGATTGTCCTCGGCAACCAGGGGTGCTCGCAAAAGGCGCTCGCACCCCTGGCTATCTTCTTGCGCCGCTATCGCGGCGTATGCAAACAGCCTGAGAATCCCCGGCTGGAAGCCGCGGGCTACGGTCCTCGTCACGTCGGCTTCGCCGGCTACCAGGACATTCAAAATGTCCAAACCACGCGCCGCGATAGCGGCAGCAAGACGATAGCCAGGGGGTGCTGGCGCGTCAGCGCCCGCACCCCTGGTATGAGTGCCCTAATCGCTCAGGTGCCGCGTCAGCGGCACTGGATTAGAAGTTGGTCGACCCTGTACTGCTGACACGGCACGACATCGATTGTCATCGGCAACCACCGACCCGGCAACCGGCAACCTCACAACATCACTGCGACAACAGCATCGCTATCCCCAGCGCGATCAGGAGGGCGGCGACCATGCGGCGAAAGATGTTCTCCGGGACGCGGCCGAGCAGGGTTCTGCCGAGGAACGTGCCGAGGATGACGGCCACGCTGGCTCCGGCGATCAGCGGCCAGACGGTCAGCAACTGCCGGCCAGTACTGAAAGCGTAGACGGGAAGGCGCGCACCATCCACGACGAGGGCGATGGCAACCGCCGTGGCCACGAAGACCTCTTTGCGAACGTCGAGGGCCAGCATCGCCGCCGCGCGGATCCCGCCCTGATTGCCGACCAGTCCGCCGAGCAGACCGGAAATGCCGCCGGCCAGCCAGGCGCCCCGCCGGCCGAAGCGCAGGTGATCGCTCCAGCCGGTGACCCCGAAGGCTCCTGCGATGATGAGCACGACGCCAAACACCACCTTCAGCGCCTGCGTCGCGGCCGCCGCGTGCAGCAGCGCTCCCGCCAGCGCGCCGGCTCCGCTCATCACGCCGAAGGTCTTGAGAACCTGCCTGTCGACGCGATCACGCAGCGTCCAGAGGCGGAGGGCGTTGCCGATGAAGTGCGGAATGGCCGCGCCGGCCACGGCCAGCTTGACGCCGACCGTCAACCCCAGCAGAGGAGTGAGGATGCTGCCGATGCCGAAGCCGGCCACCGCCGAGACGGCACCGGCGAAGAACGCGGCGATGGCGATGAGGATCGCCGCCAGCATCAGCTCGTCCGCGCCCTCGTCAATTCCGGCTTGGGAGCGTTCTGCAGCGATGGCGGCAAACGAACCGCACAGCAGACCCGCTCGAGCGCCAGACGGTCGCGCTGCATCCTCGGGTTGCGGGCCACCACCTCGAGCACTGTCTTCAGCACCTCCGCCTGCCCCGGATCCGACGGCATCACCATCCCGTAGTGCATCCACTTGCCCTCGCGCCGCGCCGTGACGAGCCCGGCCCGGCGCAGATACGCCAGGTGCCGCGAGATCTTGGTCTGAGCCTGGTCGAGGATCTCGACGAAGTAACAGACGCAGACCTCTCCCGCTGCCATCAGGTTCAAAAGCCGCAACCGCGTCGGGTCGCTGAGAGCCTGAAAAAGGGTGACGAGATCGGGCTTCATGTCGTTGCGGAGTAT
>DATLWH010000505.1:0-10054 GCA_035576505.1 Thermoanaerobaculia bacterium
TGGGCTCCTGAAGATTGTCGAGGCGGAGCGATCTCTGGGCCGTGCCGATGGCCTCGTCGAGCGCACCACGCCGCTCCTGAAGCTCGAGCAGCTGCGCGTGTGCGCGAAGGGCCAGCCGGTGCAGCCGGTCGCTCTCACCGATGACGAACTGGTCGAAGCGGTCTTCGTTGATGAGGAAGCCTTCCAGGAAATCGCCGCGATAGAGATCGACGGCTTCCTTGAGCGCTTCCTCCGTGCCGGCGGCGATCAGCGATTCGAGCTCGGGCACGTCGCACGAGACCGACGGGTCGAGGGAGAGAAGGTCGCCTTCCTCGATCAACGTCTTCTGCTTCGGCGCGATCTGGGTCAACTCCTTGCGGATGGTCGACAGCGTCTGGCGAAGGCTCTGCCGGGCCTGATCGGGTCCGGTGCTCGACCAGAGCAGACCGGCCAGCTTCTCGCGCGACACATGCTGCGATGGTTTCATCGCCAGATAGGCAAGCAGCGCCTGCGACTTCCGGGCGCCCACGGTGGCAAGAGAGCCATCGCCGGAACGGATCAGTAAATCGCCGAGCAACTCCAGCCGCATCGAGGTCGTCATCGTCTTTCGCGCGATTATCTCAGGATTGGTGAACGCTTGTTGCGACGACTTTCAGCCGAAGCGGCCGTAGAGTGAATTTTTCCATTTCCCCTCCTATCGCAACGTGAAGACGGTGGCCTGGCCGTGGGAGACGACGTTGGAGGCGAAATGATCGAGCGTCTGCGCGAGGATGCGCTTTGCCGCGGGAGTGAGCGTGGTCTCGCGCTCGGCCAGTTTCTGCGGAACGGCGGTCGTGGGGGGCGCCGGCGCGACAACGGCCACATGCGTGATGCCGTCGTTCTTCAGCCGCGCGTAGAGCGCTTCGGGTGTGGGTGTTTCGAGATAGCGGGATAGGCGCGGCCCGTCGAAGTTGCCTCCGCCGCGGACGCGCCGGGAGAACCAGTAGGTCTCGTTGAGACCGATGACGAGCACGCGGGCGTCGGCGGGAAGGAGCGCGTCGATCGTCTGCGCGGTGGCGAAGGAAGGACGTTGCCTGGTCAGAAACTCCTGGTCGTACGACGTCCCTGCAATCAGTGAGAACGAGCCGCCGCGATCGACGAAGAAGACGATGAGGAAGACCTGCACGACGATCGCCAGCGCCAGCACGACGCGCACGAGCTTGGCCGGGCGCAGCGACCGGGCGGCGGGGATGGCCAGAAAGGGAAGGAGAATCCGCGATGACGGCGCTAGCAGGAACAGCACCACTGCCACGATGACCAGGATCCACGCCATCGCCCCCGCGGAGAGCGTGCAGAGGGCGATGAGCGACGCGCCGAGGCCCTCATCGAGGAAATGCCCATCGAAGACGTAGTCGGAGAGGTAAGGCGCGCGATAACCGATCACGTGCGGCGCCGCCGCGGAGAGGAACGGCGCGATCGGATTCGCGGTGAGGATGAGGTTGCGGATGAAGAAGATCGAGCCGATGGCCAGGGCGATGAGAAGGGGAGCGAAACGTAGGTCGGACTCTCCAGTCCGACCGGGCGGGGGGTGGGAGAGAGACTTCGAAGCATTTGAAGGTGCGTCGGCAACGGAAGGAACAGAGGCTTTGCCACGTGCGGCCGATCTCCAACGCCCCACCCCCCACACCCCACACCCCACAATCGCGAACGGAATGAACGTGTACTTCGTCAGCAGGCCCGCCGCGATGGCCGCGGAAATCGTGGCGATGTCGCCATCATCCAGAGCGAGAACGAGCAGGGCGCAGATACCGAGGAGCGGCCAGTCGACGAGTGACCAGCCTGCGATCACTGCCAGGGCGGGAGTCGTCACGATGGCGGCGACTGCCAGACTGTTTCCGCGGGAAAGGCGAATGAGCATCGCCGTCGCCGCGATGGCCGCGCCGAGGTGTAGGAAATGCGAGGCGATGCCGCCGCCGATCTGGCCCAGAACCGCCAGCAGCGGGAGATCTGCCGACTCGATCCCGAGAGGGAAATACGAATGCGAGATCAGCGGCAGATCGATCGCCCTGTGCTCCAACACCCAGGCCCAGGGCACGGCCAGGTGATAGGCCAATTCGTCGAGCGATGACGGCGGAGCCTGCGCGGCGACGAGAGCGCAGAGGAAGACGACGGCGACGGCAACGAGGGCGAACGGTTCCACCGCCGATGGAATGACGGGGAGCCGCGACTCGAATCGCCGTACGACGACGTAGATCCCTCCCACGCCGCAGACGACCAGGATGATGCTCATCGACCACGACGAGACGTTCAATGTTCCGACGAGAAAGCAGAGCGCGCCGAACAGGGGATAACCGAGAAGGAAGTCGCGCGGGAGGTCGGCATCCTCGGCATTCCAACTCCGCGCCAGCGCACCGCGGACGGCGAAACCGACGCCGGCGATTGCGAACGCTTCAAACAGTGCCAGCAGGACGGAAACGCCGATCCTGCGCACGAGCAGCTCGACGAGGATGAAACGGTCGATCAGAACGAGCAGCAGATAAAGCGCGACGACGATGGCGAGAACGCGCTGGAGCCGTGACATCGCGGCGAAGGTTAGCAGGAGTGCGGGCTCGCGGTAGCGATGTTGCGGGAGAGCTGGGTTGGCGGTTGCTGGGTTGCTGGGTTTCTGAGTTGCTATGTGAGCAACCCAGCAACCCCAAACCGATACCGCGACTTCAGATCGCCGGCAACGCGGCGCGCAGCGCCAGGATGTCCCCGATGATCTCCCGCGCCGCCTCCGGAAGGATCTGCGTTGACCTGTCGCTGAGCGCGGCGGCTGGGTTGTCGTGAACTTCCATGAAGAAACCGTCCGCGCCTGCGGCGGCAGCGGCCCGCGCCAGCGGCCGGGCGAATTGCGGGGTCCCTCCGGTCTGCTTCCCTTCGCCGCCCGGCTTCTGCATCGAATGCGTGATGTCGTAGACCACAGGCGCGCCGAAGCCGCGGAGGATCGGGAAGGCGCGCATGTCGACGACGAGATTCTGATAGCCGAAGGACGAGCCTCGTTCGGTGATGAAGACGCGCTCGTTGCCGGCCTCGCGGCCCTTGTCCAGAATGTTCTTCGCCTCTTCCGGAGAAAGGAACTGCCCTTTCTTGACGCCGACCGCTTTGCCGGTGCGTGCCGCTGCCGCGACGAGGTCGGTCTGGCGGCAGAGGAACGCCGGGATCTGCAGGATGTCGAGCACCTCCGCGGCACGCTCGGCCTGCTGCCATTCATGAATGTCGGAGAGAAGCGGCAGGCCCGTCTCCGCTTTCACGGCGCGAAGGATTTCAAGCCCCTCCTCGATCCCTGGACCTCGGAACGAATCGATCGAGGTCCGGTTGGCCTTGTCGAACGACGACTTGAAGACGAGGTTGATCTTCAGCTCATCACGCAGCGCCAGAAGCGTCCGCGCCATGCGCAGGGCATGCTCGCGCGACTCGATCACGCACGGGCCGGCGATGAAGAGGGGAGGGTGGTCGCCGCCGAAGGAGATGGCGTCGGTGATGGCGATGGGGCGCGTGGTCATGCGGCGGGCATTGTACTCACGCGGGTGCTACGGAAAAGGCCCTGAACTGAGCGTCAAGCGGATGCAACACCTTTAGGCGTCCCCGCCCGCACACCCACCATCGTCGCTCCGATGTAGATCACAAACGACGCCAGCGAGAACCAGACCGGCTGCGGAAAGATGAAGGCGTTGGCGATTCCGGCGCAGAGCAGCAGCGCTCCGAGGATGTAGCCGGCGATCGGGCTATGGGCGATCTTCGCGGCGAGCCATGTGCCAGCGAACGTCGCGACCAGGTGTCCGGCCAGCACGATGAGCAGGACGGACAGCGGCAGCGTGGCCACGAATGCCTTGACCTGACTGAAATCGCGCAAGTTCATCCCGGGCGGCGGTGGATAGATCCTGTGAGAGATCCCTTCCGCGCCGAAGACGAGAAGAAAGGCGACGATCCAGCCGAGGATGACGGCGCCGATGTATCGCAGGATGTTCAAACGAGCTCTCTCTCTTCCGCGGCGATGACCGCGGCGGTCTTCGCGGCGGTCTTGTTGATGCGCGCGGCGGCGATGAACGAGCGGAAGAGCGGATGCGGCGCCGTCGGCCGCGATTTGTACTCAGGATGAAACTGGCAGCCGAGGAACCAGGGATGTCCTTCCAGTTCGATGATCTCGACGAACTTGCCGTCGGGTGAGAGTCCGGTCACGTGGAAGCCGCGCTCCTCGAGCTGCGGCACGTACTCGGGATTGACCTCGTAGCGATGGCGGTGACGCTCGTCGATCAGTTCCACGCCATATGCCTGCCGGGCGATCGAACCTTCCTTGAGTGCGCATGGATATTTTCCGAGGCGCATCGTGCCGCCGAGCGCGTCGACGCCGATCAGATCGCGCAGCTTGTAGATCACCTTGTACGGCGCCTCGTCGTCGAACTCGGTGGAGTTCGCGCCGACCATCCCGACGACATTGCGTGCGAACTCGATCGTCGCGCACTGCATGCCGAGGCAGATACCCAGGAACGGGATGCGCTTCTCGCGCGCATACCGTATGGCGCGCAGTTTCCCTTCGACGCCGCGGGACCCGAAGCCAGGTCCGACCAGAATCCCATCGACGCGCCCGAGCTCGCCGTGGTATCCCTCGGCCTCGAGCTCCTCGGAGTCGATGTAGATGATGCGGACCTTGATGTTGTTGGCGATGCCGCCATGTGTCAGCGCCTCGTTCAGGGATTTGTACGAGTCGCCGAACTCGATGTACTTGCCGACGAAGCCGATCCTCACCTCGTCTTCCGGATGGCGCAGCTTGCGGACGATCTCTTCCCACTTCGTCAGCGCGCCGATCTCGTCGTGCGGCAGGTGGAGTTTGTCGAGAAGGATCTCGTCGAGGCGCTCGCGCGAGAATGCCAGCGGCACCTGATAGATGAACTCCACGTCCAGCGCGGGGATGACGGCTTCTTGTTCGACGTTGCAGAAGAGAGCGATCTTGTCGCGCATGTCGTCGGGGATGGCGTGCTCGGAGCGGCACAGGAGCACGTCCGGCTGGATGCCGATCTCGCGCAGTTTCTGTACCGAGTGCTGTGTGGGCTTGGTCTTCAGCTCATCCGACGCCTTGATGTAGGGCACCAGCGTCAAATGGACATTGATGGCGTTGCCGCGGCCGACTTCGAGGCGGAATTGGCGGATGGCCTCGAGGAATGGGAGTGACTCGATGTCGCCTACGGTGCCGCCGATCTCGACGATCACAACGTCGACGCCTTCGCTGACCTCGCGGATGCACTTCTTGATCTCGTCTGTGATGTGCGGGATGACCTGGACGGTCTTGCCGAGGTAATCACCGCGGCGCTCTTTCTCGATGACCTTGAGATAGACGCGGCCGGTTGTGAAGTTGTTCTTCCGCGTTGCCCTCATCGAGGTGAAGCGCTCGTAATGGCCGAGGTCGAGATCGGTCTCCGCGCCGTCATCGGTGACGAAGACTTCGCCGTGCTAGAACGGCGACATCGTCCCGGGATCGACGTTGATGTAGGGATCGAATTTCTGCAATGTGACGCGGAAGCCTCGCGCTTCCAGAAGGGCGCCGATGGAGGCGGCGGCGATTCCCTTGCCCAGCCCGGAAACAACACCACCCGTCACGAAAATGTACTTGGTGCTCATGAGTCATGCCTCCGGTTGATTGAGAACGTTGGGAGTCGGGGGTCGGGAGTCGGGGGTCGGAGATGGGGATCGGAGTGCGCCCGTCTTTGCTACGACCCGGAATCGGGAGTCGGGGGTCGGGAGTCGGGAGTCGGAGAAATGATCGCGCGAGTGCGACCGTCTTTGCTGCGACCCGGAATCGGGGGGTCGGGGGTCGGGGGTCGGAGAAGTGATCGCGTCAGTAGGCCCGTCTTTGCTACGACCCCCGACCCCCGACCCCCGACTCCCGTTCGCGTTCAGCCCAACGCCCACACGGACATCCTGCTCTTCGGGCTGCTTGCGGGAGGGGAGAGTGGTGCTGGCTGTGGCGAAGAATCGTATGTGCGTGAGCACGCAGCTCACGAACGCTCCCCGTTGTCACGCTTGTTTGGCCAGCTCATGTTCGACGCGCGCCACATCCTCAGGGCGATCGACGCCGAGGTGTGGTCTTGTTGTTTGAACGACACGGATTTTAAAGCCGTTCTGCAGCGCCCGCAACTGTTCGAGTGATTCGGCCTCTTCGAGGGGCGATGGCGCGAGGGAGGCCAGAGCGCGCAGAACGCCCGTCTGGTAGCCATACAAACCGACATGACGCTGCGCCCCGGCCAGAGGTGCGCGCGAGAAATAAAGCGCCTCACCCCCGAGTGTGGAGACGACTTTGACGACGTCGCGGGAGAGCCATTCCTCGTCGCTTTCCAACGGCGCGGCGAGCGTGGCCATGTCGACGCCGGTGGCCTGCAGGACGTCGATGACGGCATCGACCGCGTTGACGTCGATCATCGGCTCATCGCCCTGAACGTTGACGACCTGGTCGTACTCCCCGCCCAGAAGATCGAGCGAGGCGGCGATGCGGTCGGTGCCGCTCCGGAAGTCACCCTCCGGCCGGACGAACCGCCCTCCGAAGGAAACGACGTGATCGGCGATGCGGTCATCGTCCGTCGCCACAATCACGGCGCTGGCGCGGCGTGATCCCGCCGCGCGCTCGACCACACGCTGAATGAGCGAGACACCCGCGATCATCGCCAGAGGTTTGCCCGGGAAGCGTGAGGAGGACCAGCGCGCGGGAATTACAATGACGGCCTTCATGAGTGTCGATTCTATGTCGGGGGTCGGGAGTCGGGGGTCGGGCGTCAGAGAACCGCGAGAGACAAATCTCCGACCCCCGACCCCCGACTCCCGACTCCCACAAGCTCAGGACCGCGCAACCATCCGCATCCTCGTTCTCATCGCCGCAGCGATTTTCATCATCGTCGCGGCCTTCAGCCGGCTGGAGTTGCTTTACTCGCACAAGTTCTTCGACAACACGGGAAAGGCGCAATGGATCTGGCCGCAGAGCCGGCTGGCGCAAGGTGATCCCGTGGCGTTCTTTGCCACGCGTGAGTTCGACCTGCCGCCGAACCGGAGTTTCACGCGGATCAAGATGCTGGGTGATCCTGAATACACGCTCTATTTCAATGGTGTGGCGGTCGGTGGACGGCATGTGAGCGACGACAACGAGGCGCTTGATACGTATGACGTCAGCCAACTGGCGCGGGACCGGAAGAATCGAATGGTGGTCGCCGTCCGGAGTGCGAATGGCGTCGGCGGACTCATCGCCGCAATCGATCTGACGCAGGAGTTCGGGAACTTCATCGTCACGGGCGGGGACTGGCACATCGTCCGCCGCTGGCGCGATGATCTGCTCGTCCGCGATCCTCCCTCCGATCAGATCGATCGCCCACAGCTCCTGGGACGGCCGCCCGCACGCCGCTGGAACTATCTCGCGCAGCGTGAGGCCCAGCCCTTCGCGCCCGAGCAGCGGGTCATCACACCGCGCCAGGCATTCGAGTTTGATACGGCCCTTCCCGAGATCGCCGTGATCGGTGGCACGGCCGTCACGGTCTCGCGGAAGATGCACGCCACGGCCTACGACTTCGGGCCGACCTCGGGGCGGGCGCGGTTCACGATTGACGCCGCGGGCGAGGCGCCGATCAGCGTGACCGTCCGCTTCGCCAACAATCGCCCGGAGCTTTTCGCGGTCGAGGCGGCGGTCGAGCAATTCGTCTTCGCGGCAGGGGAGCGCACCATCGTCGACGAAGAGAGACGAAACTTCCGCTACATCACGGTTTATGGAGGCCGAGCCTCCGTCGACGTCGTGCAATGAGCGGCAAGGCGTGGTGAGTCCCCCCTGCTATCAGAGCAAGACTTTCAGGACGAAATAGCCCTCGGGGGTGATCGTCTTCCCTTCCAGCGCCTTTGCGTCGTCGCGGGTCACGTGGAAACGTCCCGCCGCGCCGCCGGTGGTCGTTTTCATGAAAAGGTCGACCGAATCGATCTGCACACCGGGGATCCCGGCGTTGTGCATCATGAGAAACGCCGTGGCCGTGAGCGTGTTGAAGACCTTGTCCTCGGTGTCGGCGGTGATCTCAGCCCGAAGAGAATGGGGGCCGGTGGCGGTGAGCTTGTGCTCGAAGATGCCGACGTTCTCGAAGGCTCGCTCGAACTTGCCGATGACGTCCGAGCCGAGGGCGGTTCCGGGCTCGACCGGGGATGGCGTGTCGGTGGTAGTGGTTGGAGTGGCGCTGGCCGGCTGCGACGGCGGCAACTTGCGAAGGCGAATCTCGCTGCCGAGCGTCGATTGCTTTACGGTCGATGTGGCCGGCGCCTGCTCGACACCGAGCAGATTGCCGCCCCCTAGGCGCGTGACCTCTTCGGACTTGGCCACATCGATCAAGGTCGGGTCGAGCAACATGACGTTACCGTTGACGAGCGTGATCATCGCTTTGCCGTTGACGATCGTCCATTTCGACTTTGCCTCGTAGCGCGTTCCGTACTTCGTAACGACCCAATAGGACGCGGCGAAGGTCTGTGTTGCGATGAGGACGGCAAACGCGGCGAGGATGAGTGGCTTCTTCATTGAGGTCTCCCGGAATGATGCTTCAGAGCGCTCGATTATACTGACCACCAATGTTAGTCGTCATGGAGGCCGGCGCCCGGCCCGATCAAATCGAAGCCGTCGTCCGCCACATCGAGCGGATGGGGCTGAAGGCGCATGCCATTCCGGGAGCGAACCGCACGGCCATCGGCATCACCGGCAAGCAGGGAAAGGCCGATCCCGAGGTCCTCGAGAACTACCCGGGCGTCAAGGAAGTCATCCGCGTCTCGCACGCGTACAAGCTCGTCAGCAGGGAAGCCAGGCCGGAGGACAGCGTCATCAACGTCGGCGGCGTCGATGTCGGCGGCAACGGAATTGTGGTCGTCGGCGGCCCGTGCGCGGTGGAGTCTCTGGACCAGGCCCGCGCCATCGCCGAAGGAATCAAGAACGCGGGCGGTCAGCTCTTCCGCGGCGGGGCGTACAAGCCGCGCACATCCCCGTATTCATTCCAGGGGCTGGGCGAGCAGGGTCTCGAGATTCTGGCGCGCATTCGTGAGGAATTCGATCTTCCCATCGTCACGGAGGCCATCGACAACGAATCGCTGGCGCTCGTCGTCAAGTACGCGGATTGCATTCAGATCGGCGCGCGCAACATGCAGAACTTCTCGCTGCTCAAGACGGCCGGACGCACCCGCAAGCCTGTACTCCTCAAGCGTGGCATGTCAGCCACCCTTGAGGAGCTCCTTCTGTCGGCGGAATACATCATGGCCGAGGGCAACTACAACGTGATTCTCTGCGAGCGCGGCGTGCGAACGTTCGCCGACCACACCCGCAATACCCTCGACCTCTCGATCGTCCCTGCCGTCAAGCGGATCAGCCATCTGCCGATCCTCGTCGATCCAAGCCACGGCACGGGAAAGCGCAATAAAGTCGCTCCGATGTCACGTGCCTCAATCGCCGCCGGAGCCGACGGGGTGCTGATCGAAGTTCACCACAAGCCGGAAGAGGCGCTCTCCGACGGCCCCCAGGCCATCCTGCCGGAAGCCTTCGCAGCCATCGTGCGGGAGTGCGATGCCATTGCCAGGGTCGTGGGAAGAAGTCTGCAGCCGGCGCTTACGGCGACGGCGTGAAGGTTGTCGGGGGTCGGGAGTCGGTTGTCGGGGGTCGGAGCAACGTCCCTTCGCTTCACCGTCTGAGCCGCACAAGGTTTTCAAGGTCGAGCAGAGGCTTCGCACCCTTCTCCGACCCCCGACCCCCGACAACCGACCCCCGTTTTAGTCAGCTCCTTACCCGATGCACCCTCAGCAAATTCGTCTTGGCCCGCTGATAGATCGGCGATCCCATCAGAATGACCAGACGGTCGCCGGGGCCGACGATGTCGCGGCTCAGAAGGAAGTCGTCAACGCGTTCGACGATCTGCTCGTGGTATTCGCCGATGTCGCGCAGGACAAACGGCTGTACGCCCCACAGCATGTTCATCCTCCGCGCCACCCATGTCGACGGCGTCAGGGCGATGATCGGCTGGGCCGGGCGGAACTTCGACATCAGCCGGGCGGCAAATCCTGT
>DATLWH010000506.1:0-7692 GCA_035576505.1 Thermoanaerobaculia bacterium
CCGAGAGCGGCCGCAGCAGACCGGCCTGTTGGAATTGAGCGGAGAACCTGCCGCCGTCTCCCACTTCGATCGATAGCGACGAACCGGGGAAGGCATCGGTGATGGCGTCTCCGACCGCCCGCTCGTCGCCGATCTCCATGATCGTCTGCAACGCCGCGGCGAGATCGCGTCCATCGTGATGGAGAACAGGCGTGCGCGTACCGAGCTGTGGAGCGCGTGCCGGTGCATTGCGGTCGGTGCGGAAATGGTCGTAGAAGCGCCAGCCGCGAATCGTCTCGCGCATCTGGAACAGCTCCGGCGTTCTGGCCGGATCAGCGATCTGGCTGAAAACGCTCTCGAAACTTGCCGCTTGCTGCGTCACCGTTTCCCAGCTCTTGGCCGCGCGGACCTTAATCAAGCCCCCTGCCGATCGACGAGTGCGGCGGACGGCCGGTACGACGGCCCGGCCCAGATGCACTCCCGTTTGATCTCGGGGTCTCTGTCAAATGCAGAATTGGAGCGAGGAGGCAGCCCAAGCGAGATCGCGTAGCCGAAGTCTTCTCCCGCGAACCCGAGGTTGAGCCGCACCGGATTCTTCCGGGCAGCGCCCTGAATGGGAACATCACCACTGCGCATGGCCCGCGAGATGCTCTCCGGCCCCGCCCACAAGGTGGAGTGGAGTCCCCCCTCGTGCGCCAGCGCCTGAACGACGCCCCCGCGCGCCGTCTCCGCCAGGAGCCGTAACGCGCGATAGAGATTCGACTTCCCGCTCGCGTTCGCGCCGGTGATGACGTTCAACCGCCCGAGCGGGATCACCAGCTCGAGCAGAGATCGATAGTTACTGACGGCAAGGACCGTGAGCATTGCGAACGCGCCAACGATATCCTGACGCCAGCGAGAACGCGTGTGATGATGACCTTGGCGAGCCGCACGCCGCGGCAGACGTTTGTACTGGTTCACGGATCGTGGCATGGAGGGTGGTGCTGGCGTGACGTGGCCGCGATTCTCGAAGCCTCCGGACACCGCGTCTTCACCCCCACCCTGACCGGCCTCGGCGAACGATCACACCTGATGAGCGCCGCCATCAACCTCGACACCCACATCGCCGACGTCGTCGACGTCTTCCGGCAGGAACAGATCGAAGAGGCCGTCCTCGTCGGCCACTCCTATGGCGGCTGGGTCATCTCCGGCGCCCTCGAGGAAATCGGTTCCCAGGTCTCAGCAGCCGTCTTTCTCGACGCCCACGTGCCGAAGGATGGCGAACGAGGACTCGAACGAGCCCACTTCCGTGCTCTGATCGAGGCGGTGCTCGAATCCGGAGGCATGGCCATTGACCCCCCGTCTGCAGAGTTTTTCCACGTAAAGCCTGAGAGACGCGACTGGGTCAACGCCCTGCTCACCCCCCAGCCGATCGGCGTCTCGCTCCAACCGATCCGACTCACCGGCGCCCGTGAACGCGTCCCCCGCAAGGTCTACATCCGAGGAACGGGCCTCCCTAGCCATACGTTCGACGCCTACCGAAACGAAGCGGAAGCGAACGGGTGGCGCATCTACGATGTGGATTGCGGGCATGACGTGATGGTGGATGAACCGGAGAAGCTCGCGGAGATTCTCGTTGACAGCTGATGCTCGCCTCCCTGGGAGCGCGGACGTCTCGTCCGCCGTTCTCGCGCGATCGGGAGGAGCGAAACGGCGGACGAGGACCCTTCGGCTTCGCTCAGGGCAGGCGTCCGCGGTCCCAGGAAGGCGAATTCACAGGCACTCAGATGTGCCTTACCTCGTCTCCGATCCCCTCAACGACTCGCGCAGATCGGCGACGGCGGGATGACTCGGCTGGATCTGATAGAGGCTCAGGATCAGATCGAAGGCGGTGGTGAAGTAGGCCTCATCTTTTCGGAAGTCACCATAAACCCGACCGCGCAAGAGCGCTGGAAACGACTCGGACTCATCACCCGCGAGCAAGACAGGCAGCACTGTACGCTTCTGATCCTCCGTTGCGAGCAGGCGGATTCCAGCAAGGTCCCACTCCGCCGCGACGACGCTGCCCTTGGCAGAGGCTACGTTCTTCGCTTTCTGCCGGTAGAGCGGCGTCCCGACTGCGATGACTCGATCACACTCCTCGATGCGCTCTGCGAACCGCGCCACGCTAGCTCCGATCTGTGCGTTGTGCCAGCGGTCCAACACTACCTCGATCCCGGCCTTTTGCAGATCGGGCGCCAGTCGTTTCTCGACCCAGCGCTCGTGTTCCGGAACGCCCCACGCATAACTGATGAAGCACTCCGGCGGCGTAATCTTCTGCTCGGCCACGTAGGCGCGCACGCGGAAGACAGCCTGCTCGAAGCGCGTCCGTTGCCCGGCGACACGACGTTGCGATTCCACCTCTGCCTGCACTCCCCGAGTCAACTGGATCGGTTCCGCGATCGCTGGCAGCGTCAGCTCATCGCCGCATTTCGGGCAGAAGCTTGTCTCGTCTCCGTGCTGCATCGCTTCGCGGACGACAGCCCGGTTCAGAAAATGTCCCTTGCGGCACCGCACCGGCTCGTAGCGCATCACCGTGAGGTTGCGACGAGCAAGAAAGCTCTCGAACAATCCCTGGAAGAGTGTCCGCACCGGCACGCCAACCTTGGGGCCGAAGCAGAGCACGAAATCGAGTTCGCCGTCGCGTTCTCCCTCCTGCCGGAATCCGCACACCAGTCCATTGCCCATCTCGTAGCGGGCGTTGTTCTGCCACTGTGCGGTGCGGGTAAACGCGTGTGTGTAGCCCAGCAGCACCACCAGCGAAGCGAAGACATTCTCTGTCGGGCCGGTCACCGTATAGGCCACGCCATCCTCGGTCGCCGCATCCTCCTCCACCGGCTTCTTCAGATTGATCAGTTCAGGGAAAACCAGATACGGCTCCATGCGCAGCGGATCGATCTCGCGGAAACAGACGTTGTGCTCCAGAAACAGCAGCGCTGCCGAGTCGAGTAGCACGCCACGCTCGACGGTCTTCAGGTCTTTCAACTCCGGCAAATCGTAGCCTCCGGAAAGCAGCCGTTTCTCTTCCAGCGCACCCAACCCCTTCGGATTCCTCCGCGCCTCCAGCACGAACGACGATGCCAGGTTGTTGAGCCGTTCCGGCTGGAGCAGGATGCGCAACTCCCCTTTCGAGGTCCTCAGGCGTTTCACATAGCCGTAGTTTTCCAAATGGCCGACGGCGGTCATCATCTCGGCGTCAGTGAATTGCCAGTCGTCATCAGTAGCCTCCAGACGGCCACGGAGCTCACCGGGCGTGACGATAGTCTGTTGGTCTTTCCCTTCCTTGAGGCCGAGGACGTAATCCTTGATGCGTTTGAAGGTCGTGGTCGTGACCGTCGCGGCCTTCTCCTCCCAGGGGATAAGCGACTTCATACGCTCAACCAAGTCCTCCATACCGAGGCCCGTGGCGGCGCTCGTCTCGATCGGACCGACGATGCCGTGCCTTTGGCAGAACGCGCGCAGCTCTTCCGGCGTCAGCGAACAACTCCCACGATCCGATTGCGCCGCTACCAGGATGATGGGACAGCGGCTTTGCTCAGCCTGGAGTTGCTTCAGCCAGAAGCCCACGCCATGCAGCGGGTCGCGGAGGTCCGAGGAATCGAACAACACCAGCGCCAGATCGGCGTTGTCGACGAAGAGTGCATGGACCAGCCGGTAATCGGGCTGGCCTGCGAAGTCCCAGAGGATCGCCTCGCAGTCTGTTCCATCCGCGCGACGCTTGCCGAGGGCGGGAAACACCCAGAACTGCTGCCCGTGCGTCGACGTCTGCTCTTTGAAGGCTCCGTGGATCAGGCGATATCCCAACGCCGATTTGCCCACACCGTGGTCGCCTAGTAGCACGATCTTGCCTGTCGTGTGATGGACGGCGCGCGCTGCTGTTGGCTGCCCGGCGCGGTGGCCAACTAGAACGTCGAAGTCCAACTCCCAGATCCGGATCAGCCGGGATTGCTCAGCCAAGGCACCCAGCTCCGAGCCTGCTGCGGCCAGGAGCGGCAATATGGGATGAAAGGTAAGCGCACTAATCCACCATCGCGGGTCTGTTTTCTCCCGGATGATCGCGACCGTCTCCCATGTCTCGAAACTCCACAGGCGAATCGTCTGATCGACGCTTCTCGAGGCCAGGAAACGCCCGTCTGCTGAGAAGGCGACCCGGTCAACAACAGCGGTGTGCCCTTCGAGCGTGCGGAGCAACTTGCCGCTACGCGCCTCCCAGAGTTTTACCGTTTTGTCCACGCTCCCGCTGACAAGCTTCCCGCCGCGCAGATCAAACGCCACGCTCAAGACATTGTTCTCGTGCCCTTCAAGCGTGCGCAGTAGCTTGCCGCTTTGCACATCCCAAAGGTTCACTATGAGGTCATCGCCGCCAGTGGCCAGGATCCGGCCCAGAGGATCAAACGCCACAGTCCTTACGGCGTCCCTGTGTCCTTTGAGCGCGCGGAGCAGCTTGCCGCTACGCGTTTCCCAGAGCTGTACCGTGTTTGCACCACCCACGCTGGCCAGCGTCCGGCCCTGCGGATCAAACGCCAAGCTCCAGACCCATTCTTGTTGCGCTTTGAGCGTGCGGAGCAGCTTTCCGTTTTGCGCCTTCCAAAGCTTCACCGTTCCGTCATCAAACCCGCTGGCCAGCGTCCCGCCCTGCGGGTCAAACGCGACGCTCCTGACTCTATCCTGGTGCCCTTCAAGCGTACGGAGCAGCTTGCCGCTTCGCGCCTCCCAGAGCTTCACCGTATGATCAAAACTGCCGCTCGCGAGTGTCTCACCCTGAGGATCGAACGCGAGGCTAACGACCACGTCCCGGTGCCCTTCAAGCGTGCGGAGAAGCTTCACGCCGGGCGGTAGTTCATTCCGGAACTCTTCGCTAAACCTGCTGCGGCTTGTCCACATGTTTGTTCTTCGCCATACGGCCTTATGTGTTCAAGGAGCCCAGAGGGCAGATAGGACGTCGTTCGACGTCGTCGCGGAACGCCGGCCAGTTCGCGTTGCTCACGCGTACGGCTTCCAGAAGCGCCTGGTGCTCCTCATTCGTCGTCGGCTCCCTCAACCGTGATCGTGACGGCGTACTGTTTGATCATTCGGTCAGACTGTTCCCACGTACGGCGCAAGGCAGCGCGAATGGTAGTGGTGCCGGGACGTGACGCGAGGAAGCGAACGACGCGGCGTCCTCCTCCGCCGATGCCGGCGGATGGCGAAGGTGTGAACGTCGACGCGAGCTGCTCGACCGATTCGCCCGTCGTCTCGATCGTCCAGCGGTATCCGGTGCTCGGGTTTTCCTCCAGCTCCAGCACGACCTCCTCGGAGAGCGGAACGCTCACCGTGCTCGTTCGATCCACCTCGCTCAGCAGGATGGTCATGATTCGACCATTCTCGCCGATCTCGCATCCGACCGAACCGGGCGGTCACCGCCTTCGGGAATAAACGAGGTCGATGGTAGCTCTCGAGAAGCAGTTTCTTTCCAAAATCGTGTGCTTTTCAACACCGAACTTGTTGGCGTCAACAAAATTTTGTTGAGCTCAACAAAAAATGTGTTGGCGTCAACAAAAATTTGTTGACCTCAACAAAAAACTTGTTGACGGCAACACCCGAAGTGTTGGCGTCAACATCCAACTTGTTGGCGGCAACAAGCGAAGTGTTGACGGCAACACCTGACTTGTTGGCGTCAACACCGAAGATGTTGCCGGCAACAAATTTTTGTTGACCGCAACTCAGAACTTGTTGACGTCAACACCTGATTTGTTGGCGGCAACACCAAGTTTGTTGACGGCAACACGAAACGGAGTGGCGGTGACGTCACTCAGCGGCCGGGCAGTCGGATTGCCGAGGGCGTCCACTCGTCCGATCGGTCCGTGACTTCGCCGCCGCGGGGACGGCACTCAGAGAGGCTTGGCTGGGGGGAGAGGCGAAGTCCCCCGCCCTTTCCGGCCTGTAGGTGGGGGGTCCTTCGGCGTCCCCTTCGGCTGCGCTCAGGGCAGGCTTTCGCCGCGACGTTCGATTTGCGCACGCACCATCATTCGAGGCGCGGCGTAGCCTGCCCTGGGCGTAGCCGAAGGGGCAGCCTCAGGATGACAGATCATTCAACGACGCCGCGAGACGATTCCGCCGAACTCTCTGACTCCGGGATGAGGCAAACCGGCATCCTGCCAACCCCGAAAACCACGCCCGTAACCTTCCGACGGGCTGATACGTCACAGATTCAGAGCACGGCCGTCCGCGCGTCGCTGACGGTCAGTACCTGGCCGGTCCGAGGTGAAGAAACACGAGGAGAACCGATGGACGAAAAAGCGCAGCCGTCAACCTCACTCCCGGGTGCAGCAACTCGCCAACGGACAACCCGAAACCGGGCGACCGCTCGACCGCGAAAACCACGTCCGTAACCTTCCCGCGGGCTGATGCGTCTACACATTCAGAGCAGGGCCGTTTGCGCGGCGCTGACGGTACCTGGCCGGTCTGAAGTGATGAACTCGAGGAGAACCGATGGACAAAAAACGCAGCCGTCAACGGGTGCAGCAACTCGCCAACGACTCAACGCCGAAACCCCGAGACCGCGCCACTCCGAAACCACGTCCGTAACCTTTTGTCGGGCTGATACGTCACACATTCAGAGCACGGCCGTCTCCGCGTCGCTGACGGTCAGTACCTTAACCAGTCCGAGTGAAGAAACACGAGGAGAAGCGATGGACGAGAAACGCGGCCGTGATCCTCCCGCCGCGCGTGCGGCAACCCTCCCGCGCAGACCGCGAAACACCGAACCGGGAAACCGCCACTGTAACTATTTTCCAGGCTGATACGTCACACATTCAGAGCACCGCAGTTCCCGGCCGGCAGCGCGTCGCTGCCGGCCAGTAACCAGTCGAAGCGCCCGTGACCAAAAACCCACGCGCGTGTCCGCGCGCGTGGCCAACGGAGAAAAGGCTTTGAATAGAAAGCGAAGCAGCAGTCCTCCCCGTCCACCCGCCGGCAAGCGCGCACGCGGCAGCGCGCCCAACGGCACACGCGGCGCTTCGGCCAAGGCCAAAAGCGTCAACCCGGCAAAGCGCGACGCCGTCGCACCCACCGACCCATCCACACCGCCGGCCGATATCACTCCCGAGGAGCAAGCGGCCATCTTCATCGCCATGCTGGATCAGATGGAGGCGCAGATCGCCAACTTCCAGCATCACGATCCGACCGACGTTCGCCGCGTGGCTGCAATCGCCCGCTTCGCACCCGACCTGATCGTGCCCACCCTGGCCACCACCATGTCGTTCCCTCCCGCCGCCCAGCGCAATCTGTTCGACTCGGAAAAAGGCCAGATGGCCGTCCGTCGTAAGAACGCGCTTCAACCCGTCATCCAGCGCCTCGGCGCGCTGAAGGACGGCATGCAGTTCACCGTCAACAGCGACCTGGCCGAGGCCGGGTCGCAGGCACTGGACGTCTACACGTGGGCCAAGTCCTATGTGAAGCGTCCCGATGCCTCGAGGCTCATTCCGTACGTCGCCGCGATGGCGCTGATGGTGAAGAAGGTCATCAATCACCGCAAGCCGTCATCGTCGTCGAAGTCCGCTCCGCCGCCGTCGCCCGCCCCATCGCCGTCTCCCGCCCCCTCCCCCGCGCAGTTGCCCCCCGGTGCCCATGGTTTCCTCGCTTCGAACATCGTCCCTTCCGAGCCTGCTGGTAAAGAGGAGTATCCCGATTACGTCAACGAGGCGTTGGATCGGG
>DATLWH010000507.1:0-3513 GCA_035576505.1 Thermoanaerobaculia bacterium
ACGCCGATGCCGGGCTATACGCACTCGAAACAGGCTGAGCCGATCACGTTCGGCCATTGGTGCCTGGCGTAT
The DNA here is from genome assembly GCA_035576505.1 of Thermoanaerobaculia bacterium. Lineage (GTDB taxonomy): Bacteria > Acidobacteriota > Thermoanaerobaculia > Gp7-AA8 > Gp7-AA8 > JADGNZ01. The sequence continues at coordinate 73 of DATLWH010000507.1, forward strand.
GTCGAGATGTTGCTCCGCGATCGGTCCCGCTTCACGGCCGCGGCTGCGCGCGGCGATGAATGTCCGCTCGGTTCGGGCGCGCTGGCGGGGACGCCGTTGCCGGTCGACCGCGACGAGCTGGCCCGTTCGCTCGGCTTCGCCCGGGCCACCGCCAACTCCATCGACGGCGTCTCCGACCGCGACTTCGCCGCCGACTACCTCTTCGCCTCGTCGCTGCTGCTGACGCATCTCTCGCGTCTCGCGGAAGATCTGATTTTCTTCACGAGCGACGAGGCCGCGTACGCCGAGCTCCCGGACGCCATGGCCACGGGCTCGTCACGGATGCCGCAGAAGAAGAATCCCGATGTTCTCGAGCTCGCGCGTGGATACGCGGCGCGGGGAATCGGGGAGCTGACCGGCTTTATGGCACTGCTCAAGGGTCTGCCGCTCGCGTACGACAAAGACCTGCAACTCGACAAAGAGCCGCTCTTTCGCACGCGCCGCGTCCTTGCGGTGTTGCTCCCTGCTCTGACGGAACTGATCAAGGGCCTGGCCCTCGATCGTGACCGTATGCGATCCGCTGCCGGCGGCGACGCGCTCATCGCAACCGCGGTTGCTGACGCACTGGCCGCGGCCGGTTTGCCCTTTCGTGAGGCACACGATCAGGTGAGCCGCCATCTGGCGGATCTTCCGTCGCTGGCGAAGCAGCACGGCGTCACGGTGGACGGGATGCTGGCGAAGAAGAACGCGTATGGCGGCACGGCGCCGGAACGGGTGCGCGAGGCGGCTCTTGCCGCACAGGAGTCGTTGAAGTCATGAAGGCGAACCGTAGCGGCGGCGCGGCCCAGACAAGAGTGTCTGTGCCACATACAGTGGTGCCTGCCTCACCGGCGGGAGTGTCTGTCTCAGTGCCACAAGCCGATGGCAATGTGGCACAGACACTTTTGTCTGTGCCCAGCGGCGCAGCCGCGCGAGGGGCCTCGAAGCCATGAGACTCCCGAAAGGCTTCCTCGCCTCCGGCATCCGCGCCGGCATTCGTAAGAAACGCCCCGATCTCGGACTCATCGTTGCACCCGATGGCGCAAGCGCGGCGGCCGTCTTTACGAAGAACCGTTTCCAGGCAGCGCCCGTCACGTTGTCCAGGAACGGTTTGAAGAAAACCGGCGGAAAGCTGAAAGCGGTCGTCGTCAACGCCGGTTGCGCGAACGCTGTCACCGGGAAGGCCGGACACGACGCCGCGAAGCGCGTCCGTTCGCGCGCCGCCGAACTTCTGCAGTGTACGGACGACGAGGTTTTCATCGCCTCGACCGGTGTCATCGGCGTCGTGCTGCCGGACAAGAAGGTGCGCGATTCGCTTCCGGACGCCATCGCACGGCTTTCCGCCGGCGGCATCGACGCGCTTTCGCATGCGATCCTCACCACCGACGTCGGCCCGAAGGTCACGCAAGCCGCGTTCACTCTCGACGGCAAACGTGGCCGCATCGTCGGCGTGGCCAAAGGCGCCGGCATGATCCATCCCAACATGGCCACGATGCTCGGTTTTGTCATGACCGACGCCGCGCTCGATCCTGCCACGCTCCGGCGTGCGTTGACCGCGGCCGTCGATCAGAGTTTCAACGCCATCACCGTCGACGGGGACACGTCAACGAACGACACCGTCCTGGTCATGGCCTCGGGGACTCTCGGCAACGGATCGGCGGCAGACACGAGCGACTTTCAGCGCGCCCTCGACGCGGTCTGCCGTGATCTGGCCTGGATGATCGTTCGCGACGGAGAAGGGGCGACGCGCGTGATGGAGTTAACGGTTCGCGGCGCGAAGACCGAGCGTGACGCCAAGCTGGCCGCACACGCGGTGGCTACCTCGCCGCTCGTCAAGACCGCCCTTCACGGCGGCGATCCGAATTGGGGCCGCATGCTGGCGGCCCTCGGCCGCAGCGGTGCACGCTTCCCGTTGAAGCGGGTCTCTCTTTTCGCGGGCAACGTGCAGCTCGTCATCAACGGCGAGCCGGCGGTGTATCGCGAGAAGGATGCCGCGAAGGTCTTCTCGCGCGAGCGCGTCCCGATCATTCTCGATCTCGGCAGCGGTTCCGCCGGCACGGTCGTACTGGCCTCCGACTTCGGCCACGATTACATCTCCATCAACGCCGATTATCGGTCGTGAGCGATACACTTCCGCGCCATGCGGAAGTTTGTCGCGACCCTCCTTCTCCTTTCCACCACGGCTGCCTATGCCGCTTTGCGCGATCCAGTCGTGGCGCGCCACGGCATGGTGGCTTCCACGAGCGATTTGGCCTCGCGCGTCGGCGTCGACATCATGAAGAAGGGCGGCAATGCCTTCGACGCCGCCGTGGCCGTGGCGCTGGCAATGGCCGTGACATGGCCGGCAGCGGGGAACCTCGGCGGCGGCGGTTTCATGCTGATCCGCAAGGCAGACGGGACGAGCGAGGCCATCGACTATCGCGAGCGGGCGCCCCTGGCCGCGTCGCGCGACATGTACCTCGATGCGAACGGCAAGGTCATCAAAGGCGCGTCGACCGACGGTTACAAAGCGATCGGCGTTCCCGGAACGGTGGCCGGGCTGATGCTCGTGCACAAGCGGTACGGCAAACTGAAATGGAGCGAGCTCGTCGAGCCCGCGCGCAAGCTCGCCGCCGAGGGATTCATCGTCACTGCTTTTTTCGGCGGCGTCCTTCACGACAAGGACACGCTGAAGAAACTCGAGCCGTGGCCGGAGAGCCGGCGCATCTTCTTGCGCGATGGACGCATCTACACGATGGGCGAGAGGTTCAAGCAGCCGGAGCTTGCGGCGACGCTGGCCCGCATCCAGGCGAACCCGCGCGATTTCTACGAGGGCGTGACAGCGAGGCGAATCGTGGCCGACATGCGTGCGCACGGCGGGTTGATCACGATGAAGGATCTCGAGGACTACGCTCCGGCGATCCGGAAGCCGCTGCGCGGCAGCTATCGAGGGCACGAGTTCATCGTCATGCCGCCTCCGTCATCGGGTGGCATCGCCATGATCGAGATGCTGCAGATGCTGGAGCCGTACGACGTGGCATCGACGGGCTGGCAGTCGGCGCGCTACCTTCATCTGATCACCGAGGTGATGCGCCGCGCTTTTGCCGACCGGGCCGAGTTTCTGGGCGATCCTGACTTCGAAAAACTTCCTGTCGCCGCGCTGATCTCGCGTGGCTTTGCTGACGAGCGGCGCAAGACGATCGATCTCGAACACGCTTCGAGATCGAGCGCCATCGGCGCAGGCAATCCAGCGCCATTCGAAAAACCGGACACGACACACTTTGCGGTGGTCGACAGCGAAGGCAACATGGTCAGCAACACCTACACGCTCAACGACTGGTTTGGCGCGGGCGTTACCGCAAAGGGCACGGGCATCCTGCTCAACGACGAGATGGATGACTTCACCTCCCAGCCCGGCATTCCGAACGACTATCAGCTCATCCA
>DATLWH010000508.1:0-16526 GCA_035576505.1 Thermoanaerobaculia bacterium
CTCCGCTGGTCGAAAAGGCACGGGATCGGCGACCGCAATACGAAGCTGCTCGTCTACGAGACGCTCATCGGCATGTGGCCGCTCGACGATCGGGAGCTTCCCGCCGTGCGCGATCGCCTCAAGCAATACATGGAGAAGGCAGCGCGCGAGGCCAAGAGGCAAACGAGCTGGATCGCTCCAAACCGGGAGTACGAAGAGACGCTTCTCGGCTTCTGCGACGCGATTCTCAGCGACGAGACGTTCTGCGCCGATCTGGCCCGCTTTCAGAAGCGGACCGCCTTCTACGGTTTCCTCAATGCGCTCGGACAGGTCGTGCTCAAGGCGGCCGCGCCGGGAGCGCCGGACGTTCACCAAGGGACCGAGCTGTGGGATTTCAGCCTCGTCGACCCCGACAACCGCCGCCCTGTCGACTATCCACGCCGCGAGGCGATGCTGAAGGCACTGAAGACGGGGTTCTCCGTCGAAACGCTTCTCCGCCGCTGGCAGGACAGCCGGATCAAGATGTTCGTCACCTGGAAAACGCTCGAGGCCCGCACGCGTCACACGGACCTCTTCCGCGACGGCAGCTACGAGCCGGTCGACAGCGGCCGGAACATCTGCGCATTCATCCGCCGCCATGAGGATGACGCAGTGCTCGTCGCCGTCCCGCGCCTCATCGCCAGTCTGGTCAAGCCGGGCACCTTTCCGATCGGCAATGTGTGGGGGGACGCCTCGCTGCGCGTCTCCGGCAAGTGGCGCAATGTCTTCACCGGTGACGAGCACGAAGGCTCATCGCTCCCGCTGCGTGACGTGTTCGCGCGGTTCCCGGTGGCGGTTTTGGAGAAGGGGTAGACCACTGGTCATCCTTGTCATCCAACTTGTCATCAACTTGTCATCCTGAGCCTGCCGGAGCCGCTGAGCGAGCGTAGCGAGCGAAGGGCGGCGGAGGACGGCGAAGGATCTCCAGATGCGCGGCCTGGGGCAGAAGCACAGCAGCGGTTCTTATTCAGTCCAATCGGCGCTCAGATCAGTCCAAGTCGGATTTATTCTCTTGATCAGCTCGATCTTTCGTTTGCGAGTCCATCCCTTGAGCACCTTCTCACGCGCGATTGCATCGCGAACATCAGTGGTCTGTTCGAAGTAGACGAGGCGGTCGAAGTGATAACGGGAGGTGAATCGAGAGCCCACGCCATTCTTATGTTCTGAAACCCGGCGTGCGAGATTGTTCGTGATGCCGATGTAAAGCGTCATCGACGTGTTGGAGATGATGTACGTGGAGAAAAGGCGCCGCTCACCGTAAGACGTCCAAGCCGATCGCATCGGGAAAATTCTCCCTCGGCTGATCCACCGAAGGCCAGATTGCCGTCGTCATCCGTTAGTTAGCCCGCATTTCTCACACTCTCACTGTAATCGTCGGCACCCTGTACCCCGTCGAGCGCCCTTCTCCCCCAGCGCTTTTCAGCTGGGGGAGAAGGTGCCGAAGGCGGATGAGGGGGCGGTTCTCGCGCTGAAGTTAATTGTTTTCATGAGGTTCCCACGCCCGTTCATGAAACCAGTCCACTGTTCGGCAAGCTCCAACGCCCCCTCATCCGCCTGCGGCACCTTCTCCCCCCCGCTGAAAAACGCGGTGGGGAGAAGGACGCTCGATTAACACTCTGTCTGCGATTCCACTTAGATGGTGATGATCCTTCGCCGTCCTCCGCCGCTCTTCGCTCGCTATGCTCGCTCAGCGGCTCCGGCAGGCTCAGGATGACAAGTAACAGCAAGTGGCGTAGGCCGACATCCTGTAATGGAGAAGACGGTTTTATCTGCGTTCTATCTGCGCCATCTGCGGATAGCTTTTCGTCTCCTCAGAGCCTTCCCGACGCTTTGGCCAACCGGCAAAGCTTGTCCGCGTGCTCGCTCGTAAGCGCGCCCTCGGTCAACCGCCAGGACCAGTTGTCGTGTTCGGCGCCGGGACGGTTCATGCGGGCATCGCTGCCGAGGTCTAGGATGTCCTGCACGGGGACGATCACGGTCTCGGCGACCGAGGTGTAGGCGGCGCGGATGAGCGACCAGGCGACGTCCGCGGCGTCGGTGACGCCGAGGTATACCTCCACTGCCTCGCGCTCTTCCGCGGCCGCGTTTTCGTACCAGCCGCGCGCCGTGTCGTTGTCGTGCGTACCGGTGTAGACGACGGTCTTCGGATCGTAGGAGTGCGGCAGATGCGGGCTGCTGGCCTGCGTAAAGGCGAATTGCAGGATCCTCATCCCCGGTACGCCGATGTCCTTGCGCAGCTGGTGTACTTCGCTGGTGATGAAGCCGAGGTCCTCTGCGACGATCGGCAACTCGCCGAGCGCGTCGCGAATGGCGTCGAAGAGCGCGCGGCCGGGACCGGGCATCCAGTGGCCGTGGATCGCGGTCGGCTCGCTGGCCGGGATCTCCCAGTATGCCGCGAAGCCGCGGAAGTGATCGATGCGCAGGACGTCGGCAAAGCGGAGTGCGGCACGGACGCGCGCAACCCACCAGCTGTAGTTCGTCTCACGAAGCAGATCCCAGCGATAAAGGGGATTGCCCCATCGTTGTCCGGTCTCGCTGAAGTAGTCCGGCGGTACGCCGGCAACGACGTCCGGCAGGCCGTGCTCATCGAGCTGGAAGATCTCCCGATTGGCCCAGACGTCGGCGCTGTCGCCGGCGACGTAGATGGGCACGTCGCCCATGATGCGTATCCCGCGAGCGCGCGCCGCATCGCGCACGGCCGCCCACTGTCCGAAGAAGATCCACTGAACGTATTCATGAAAGCCAATCTCATCCGCGAGCTCGGCGCGAGCGCTGTCGATGGCATCGTGCTCGCGAAAGGCCAAGCCGGGCGGCCAGGCCATCCACGGCCTTCCACCGTGCTTCTCCTTCAACGCGGCGTAGAGCGCCCAGTCGGGAAGCCAGGGATTGTCCCCCTCGAACCCGGCCAGGGCCTGCCACTGATCGTCCGTGGCGTGCTCCGCAAAGTGTTCATAGGATCGCTGCAGCAGTTCCTGTTTCAGCGCCGCGACACGATCAAAATCAACGCTGCCGTCAGGAAACTCAGGCATGCCGTCGAGCGCGCCGGCCGGCAGCAGCCCATCCTCCAGCAGACGCCGCGGCGAGATCAGCAGAGGATTTCCCGCGTACGAGGAGAGACATCCGTACGGCGAGTTGCCATAGCCAGGCGCGTTGAGCGGCAGCACCTGCCAGAGCTTCAGCCCCGCGCTTTGAGCCCAATCGAGAAACACCAGCAACTCATCACCAAGATCTCCGATCCCGAAGGGGCCGGGGAGGGAGGTGGGGTGGAGGAGGACACCGGCGGTGCGGGTGGTGTCTCTCGGCGGGGAAGGCGAGGTGTGGGACATCTGGGTCAATGTTGATCCGCAGATGACGCAGATGCACGCAGATACGAGGATGGACGCGATCCCCAATCTGTGTACCTCTGCGCCATCTGCGGATTCATCCTCTGGCATCCGGACTGATCGAAAGCTTCTCGCCGAGGGCGTCGAAATGCTGCAGCCAGCGATTCGCGCTCGATGAGCCGTTGCCGGCGCTCGCCGCGGTGGTCGGGCGCGCGGATTTCTTGAGACGGTAATAGTCATTCTGGGGACGCCGCAGATCGACTTTGACCCCGGCCTCGCGGACGATGGTCACGAGGGTCTCCCACCGCTCGAGCAGCTCGAGATCATCAGGACTGCGGGAGAAGTCACCGGCGGCGCGCTCGACGGCCCTGGTCAGCGACATGAGGGTGGTCTCATCGAGCACCACCCCTTCGTCGCGCGACTCGCGCAGGCGCGATTCCAGATCGTCGAGCGGCAGCTCGTCGGCCGCGGCCATACGGCGGAGCTGCATGTTGACGTCGAACTCCGCGGCGGTGCGCAACACGTTCGGCAGCGGAACGCCGAGTGCGGCGTGAAAGCGCATCAACGGGTCGTAGCGCTCGTGCAGTTGCCGGAAGGCGCTTTCCGCTTCATTGAGCGTGGCGTCGCAGAGAAGATTGAGGATGCGGCGCTGCTCGTCGCGGAAGAGCGCGCGGATGGAGAGCAGCGACTCGGCGAAGTATTCGTCGAGGACGCGGATCACCGACGAGACGCCGTTGACGCGCAGGTCTTCGCTGAGGTCGCGCTTCATGGCCTCGTAGCGCTCCGCCGACGAAACGAGGCGAACGCCTCCGGTCAACTCGGTCTCGCCGAGGTGAATGACGGTGAACTCGAAGGAAAGCTCCTCGCGCGTGATGAGCGAGGTGACCGTGATCGACCCGATGGCCATTTTGGCGCGGCCGGCGCGGAACGATTCGAAATCGTCCTGGCGCACGCGATAGCAATAGACGCGGTCATCGTGGGCGAAGTTGTCGAAGAGCGAGGCCACGGCGTAATGCGAGGCGACGCGGCGGAGATCGATCCGCATCGGTTTGACCTCGCGCTCGTAGATCTGCCGCCCGTCGCCATATTGCGGCAGGTTGCTGCGCGCGGACGCAATGCGCTCGAGGAACTCGAGCTCGAGACTGCGGCCCGATACCTTCTCGGCGAGCTGGATGACGCGGCCGGCGTAGTGCAGCACCTGCACGGTCTCGATTCCCGACACGTCGTTGAAGAACCAGCCGCAGCTTGTGTACATGAGCATGGCGTTGCGCTGCATCTCCAGCAACTCCAGTGCGGTTACGTTGCCATCTTCGGCAACGACATGCCGGGCCAGAAAATGATCGACATTGTCTTCCGACCGGTCGAGGACGACGCTGATGTAATCGTCGCGCGCTTCCCATGGATCGTGCAGCAGGCCCGCGCCGAAGCTCTCGAAGATGGTGATGCATTCGTCGCGAAGCCAGTCCAGCGCCGCGCGCAGTGGCGTCCGCCACTGCTGGTTCCATCCCGCGTCGCCGCCGGTGCGGCAACCGCAGTCGCGCTCCCAGCGTCCCAGGTTGTGATCGCAGCTCCACGCCGTCCGCCCGGCGATTTCGACCTCGTGCGTGGGAGGTACCTCGGCCAGGAATTGCCCGTAGTTCATGATGCGCGAGAGCTTTTGTTCGTCGATGTAGTCGAGCGCATAGGCCAAGGCCATGTCGCCCTTGGCGTGATGATGGCCGTACGTCTCGCCGTCGGTGGCGATGTTGACGAGCTGCGGGTGCGTGCGCCCTTCGCTGAACGCGCCGAGAAGGCGATGGGCCAGATTCTCCCCGCGGGCGAGAAGGCGTTCGAAGGCCACGGCGCGTGAGATCGGGCCGTCATAGAAGAAGAGGCCGATCGAGCGTCCCGACGGCAACGTGCAGCGGTACGGCATGGTTGGATCGATGGCGCCAGCCTGCTCGGTCCAGGCGTCATCGTTGATCTTTCGCCACCGCAACGCCTGGTACGGCCCGAGGATCGTGAAGGCGATCCCCTCCGCCGCGAGCGCTTCGAGGGATGCCACGTCGACCGCCGTCTCCGGCAGCCACATCGCTGCCGGCTTGCGCCCGAAGCGGTGTTCGAAGTCCCTGATGCCCCAGCGCACCTGGGTTCGTTGGTCGCGGGCGTTTGCCAGCGGCAGGATCATGTGGTTATAGGCTTGCGCAATGGCCGATCCATGGCCGCCGAAGCGCTCACGGCTGGCGCGGTCGGCGTCGAGGATGGCGGCATACGTCTCCGGTTGCCGCTGCTCCAGCCACGAGAGCAGCGTGGGGCCGAAGTTGAAGCTGATCGCGGAGTAGTTGTTGACGATCTTGACGATGCGCTCCCGTGCATCGAGGATGCGCGATGACGCATTCGGCCCGTAGCACTCGGCGGTGATGCGCTCGTTCCAGTCGTGATACGGCGCCGCTGAATCCTGCGTTTCCACGGCCTCCAGCCACGGGTTTTCCCGCGGTGGCTGGTAGAAATGTCCGTGGACGCAGATATAACGGATGCGCATCGAAAGGCGGGAGGATATCGCAGGAGACGTCGTGCGATCCGTCGCCTCTCAGCGTCCGAGCAACTCCAGCACGCCGCGGATCGGGATGCGAGACCAATCGGGCCGGTTGTTCATCTCGTAGGCGATCTCGTAGAAGGCCTTCTCGAGCAGATGCACACCGAGCAGCACCTGCATCTCCTCGATCGTCTGCGGCAGGTGAGCGGCGTTGCTGCTTTCGGCAAGGTAGGCCCGCAGGAAGGCTCCGCTGACCCAGCGGTACCAGAACGTCGCGCTGCTCTCGACTGCCGCCGTATCCTCCGCGCGGATGACCGAGTGCTGCGACTGACCGAACAGCACGGCGTAGGGCGCGTAATGGAACGAGCGCAACATGCCGGCCACGTCGCGCAACGCACTGCGCTTGATGCGGCGCTCGCTCAACGGGCGAGACGGCTCGCCTTCGAAGTCGATGATGACGAAGTCGTTGCCCGTGTGCAGCACCTGGCCCAGGTGATAGTCGCCATGCGTGCGGATCCGCAGGCCGGTGATCCGGCCGTCGAGAATCCGGCGGATGCGCTGCTGGATTTCCTCTTCGCGGGCCAGCAGCTCCTCCGCGTCCGGATTCCCCTTCCCTCGGCGACGCAGTAATTGAAGCGTCCGGACCGCCTGCGAGCGGATGTGCTGGTAGATCGAGCGCTGATAGTGCGGCGTGATGGGCTCGGGAGCGAACGCCGCGATGTCGCCGCGCGAAGCCAGAGCCATGTGCATCTGCGCCGTGCGCCGGCCCAGGATCTCGGCGTCGGCCAGGTAGAGGCCGATCGTCTGCTGCGCGATCTCCGGCGACGGTTTGCCGGCGATGGTGAGCAGAGACTCGGACGGGGTGGCCCTGGCCAGGCGTTCCTTTGCTCCGGGATCGCTCAGGACGGCATCAAAGAACCGGCCGATCGCATCGACCGTGTAGTTCCACGCGTCCCCGGAGTTCTCGACGTAGCCCTGGAGGATCGCCAGCGTGGCCGGCTCGGCTGCCGTTCCCGTCTCGTATTGCAGCGCACCGGCGAGACGGGGTGCGGCCGTAAACGACGTCTCGTCATTGAGGAAACGCGTCACCTCGAGATCGGTATTGATCCCTCGATCGAGCCTGCGGAAGAGCTTCATGAAGAAGCGGTCGCCGTAGACGGTCGCGGTGTTGCTCTGCTCGGTCTTCAGAGTCTGAGGCGTGAGGGCGGCCGTGCCACGCAGTTCGCGAAAGGCTCGCGTCGATGTGCCGGTAACGGAGCCATGTTCCGCCTTCACGGTACGGCGGCGGGCGATCGTTTCAAGCAGGGCCGAAGCGAACTTCGCATCCGCCACCGGCTCGTAGAGAAGCAAGCCGTCGCGCAGGCGGGCAACGAGCGTCGGGATGTTGGCACTCTGCTGTTCCTGGGCCCGGCGAGCCTGCAGAATCGCCAGCGGCAATAGATACGTCTCCGGCTCGCCATCGGCATAGTCGATCTTTACAAACAGGAGATGGCCGCCATCGTCGGGGAGGACAACCTTTTCAATGAGCTGCAGAGAGGTTATCGTGCGCGCCTTCCCGCCAAACCACCGCCGCGAACGAATATAGGTCTCGAGAGCGCGAGCGAGCGCATCACGATTGCGGCCGGAAAAGACTTCCTCGAAATTCGCGGCGCGGAGAAGCGGCACCTCTTCGCTCGTCAGCGTTGTCTGGACGCGCTGACGTTCGAGCACGAACCAGTAGAAGGCGAAGGGGCCAAGGTTGAGGAAGTACGGTCTCTCCGAGATTTCGGGGAATCGTGTTCCGCCGGAGAGCTCCACGGGCGCCATGCCCCGGAACTCGGACAGATCCAGCTCGAAACACTGAACGAGCCGCGAGAGGTTGGCGACGACGAGGATCGTTTCATCCCGGTAGCGCCTCACAAATGCCAGAATCTTTCGATTCTCGGGATGCAGGAACTCCATCGTGCCGCGGCCGAATGCCTGATAGCGATTGCGCTGCGCGATGAGTCGCTTCATCCACCACAGCAGTGAATAGGGGCTCGACTGTTGCTGCTCGACGTTGACCTGCTCATAGTGGTATTGCGGATCGATGATGACCGGCATGTAGAGCTGTTGCGGATTGGCCTTGGAAAACCCCGCATTTCGATCCGGGCTCCATTGCATGGGCGTGCGGACGCCGTTGCGGTCACCGAGATAGATGTTGTCACCCATCCCGATCTCATCGCCGTAATAAATGATCGGCGTGCCAGGGAACGAAAACAGCAGGCCGTTCATCAAATGGATGCGCAGGCGATGATTCTGCATGAGCGGAGCGAGACGGCGGCGGATGCCGAGGTTGATCCGCGCCTGGCGGTCGGAAGCGTAGGTGCGCCACATGTAGTCGCGGTCCTCGTCCGTCACCATCTCCAGGGTCAGCTCGTCGTGGTTCCGAAGGAACATGGCCCACTGGCAGTTCTCGGGAATAGCCGGTGTCTGGGCCATGATGTCGATGATCGGAAAGCGGTCTTCCTGCGCCAGCGCCATATACAGGCGCGGCATCACCGGAAAGTGAAACGCCATGTGGCACTCATCACCGTCGCCGAAATAGGGCAGTGAGTCTTCCGGCCATTGATTCGCCTCGGCCAGCAGCATTCTGCCCGGATAGTTGGCGTCGACATGGGCGCGCAGCGATTTCAGATAGGCATGTGTCTCCGGCAGGTTCTCGCACGTCGTCCCTTCCCGCTCGTAGAGATACGGGATCGCATCAAGGCGGAAAGCATCGACACCGATATCCATCCAGAACTCGAGCGCCTTGAGTAGCGCGGCGTGAACGGCGGGGTTGTCGAAATTGAGATCGGGCTGGTGCGAGAAGAAACGGTGCCAGTAATACGCCTTGGCGACAGGGTCCCACGTCCAGTTCGACGTCTCGTAGTCCTTGAAAATGATGCGGGCGTCCTTGTACTTGGTCGGTGTATCGCTCCAGACATAGAAATCGCGCCACGCCGAACCTGGCTTGGCTCGCCTCGACTTCTGAAACCATTCGTGCTGGTCGCTGGTGTGATTGATCACCAGCTCGGTGATGACGCGAAGTCCCCGGCGATGCGCCTCTTTCAGAAAGGCCTTGAAGTCAGCCAGCGTCCCGTAGCTCGCATTGACGGCCGTGTAGTTCGCGATGTCATAGCCGTCGTCACGCAGCGGGGATGGATAGAACGGCAGCAGCCAGAGGATGGTGACGCCCAGATCCTGGAGGTAATCGAGCTTGCGCGTCAACCCTTGAAAGTCGCCGATGCCGTCGTTGTTGGAGTCAAAAAAGGCACGGACGTGCGTCTGGTAGATGATCCCGTCTTTGTACCAAAGGTCGTCCATCATAGAAAGTACTCAAAATCCCTCTCACTCCTCACCTTACGCCTGATCCGGAAGATATGCGCCGGCACGACCTGTGGATTCAACTGAACGTAGTTCCGCGGCCCGTGCCATGTATAACGCGCGCCGGAGAGGAGCTCGTGCACCTGAAACGGACGGTTGGCATCGAGCTTCAGCGCGGCAAGATCGAGCTCTACGTATCCGGCCTGCGTGTTGTGCGGATCGACGTTGACGATGGCCAGCACGACGTCATCGCCGGCTGACTTGCTGTAGCAGAGGATGTCGTCGTTCGACGTCTCATGAAACCGCAGCGTCAGGTTCTGCTGTAACGCCGGATTGTCGCGCCGGATTCGATTGACGAGCGCGATCAACTCAGTCAGATCGTCATCCGCCGCCGGCCAGTGCCGGATCTCGTACTTCTCGGAGTCGAGATACTCCTCACTCCCCGCCTCGCGCGCCGCGCCGACGAAACGCTCGAATGCCGGCCCGTAAAGGCCGTAGTTCGCCGATAGCGTCGCCGCGAGCATCAGGCGGATCGTGAACGCCGGCCGGCCGCCGTATTGAAGATACTCAGTGAGGATGTCCGGCGTATTCGGCCATGCGTTCGGCCGGAAGAAGTCGCTGACGGGCGGCTTCGTAATCTCCTCGAAGTACTCGGTCAGGTCGTACTTCGTATTGCGCCACGCAAAGTACGTGTACGACTGCGAGAATCCCGCTTTGGCCAGCCAGTACATGATCTTCGGTCTCGTGAATGCCTCGGCCAGAAAGATCACGTCGGGATGGTGCTTCTTGACCGTGCGGATCACCCAATGCCAGAAGGGAAGCGGCTTGGTGTGGGGATTGTCAACGCGGAAAATACGCACGCCCTTATCGATCCAGAACCGAAAGATGTCGCACAGCTCTTTCCAGAGATCGGCCCAGGCCTCGCTCTCGAAGTGGAAGGGGAAGATGTCCTCGTATTTCTTCGGGGGGTTCTCCGCGTATTGAATCGTGCCGTCGGGCCGTTTCTGAAACCACTCCTGGCGTTCGGTGACATATGGATGATCGGGCGAGGCTTGAAAGGCGATGTCCATGGCCAGCTCGATACCACGAGAGCGGGCCGCATCGACGAGCCGTCGAAAGTCGTCCATCGTACCGAGTCGGGGATGAATGGCCTTGTGGCCACCTTCGCGCCCGCCGATGGCCCAGGGGCTGCCGACGTCGCCGGCTTCCGCGTCCGCGGTGTTGTTGCGCCCTTTTCGGAATGTCGTCCCGATCGGATGGATGGGCGGCAGGTAGAGGACGTCGAACCCCATCCTGGCGATGCGCGGCAATTGCTCCTCGACGTCGCGCAGCGTGCCATGCTTCCCCGCTTCGCCCGACACGGAGCGCGGGAACAGCTCGTACCAGGTGCTGAAGGCGGCGCGCCGCGGATCGACCTCGATGGGCAGCTGGCCGGCGTAGCGGGTGGCGAACTTCCGTTCGGCGTTCCGTGCCATCAGGTCGAGGAGCTCGGCATTCCAGAGGTCGTGGATCTTGTCTTGCGCGTCCCCGTCGATTTCCAGGCCGGCGACATAGTGCTCGAGCCGCTTGCGATCACGATCGCGTGCGCGTGCAGCGGCAGCCCGCATCATCTCCAGTCCGATATGGAGTTGCACGTCGAGATCGTCGCCGGTCACGCCGGCATCGACGCGCTTACGCAGATCGCGATGCCAGGTGCGGAAATGGTCAACCCACGCTTCGAACGTGAAGTAGTAAAAGCCGAGCCGGTCCACGGTCAGCTCCGCGCACCAACGGTCGTTGGCCAGCGCCGTCATCCGCGTCTCGACAAGCGTCGTTTCCGATTCGTGGCGGTAGAGCATCACCGCGGAGAGGAGATCGTGGCCGTCGGCGAAGATATCGGCTTCGACGACGACGACGTCCCCTACCGCGCGTCTGGCGGGAAAGCGTCCGTCATCGACAGAAGGAGCTACGCCCTCGATGATGACACGGCGACGCCCATCGAATTGCAATTCGGCCACAGCTGCTCGTGGTGCGAGTTACGTGCCTCTCGACCACTAATTCGGGCAATTACAGCAGTTTGCGCACAAACGGCCGCGCCACGATGCCGAAGATGCTGCCGGCCGGGCGCCTGCGGAACACGACCAGGCGATAGACCTGTTCCGCCGCGACAGCCGCCGCCACGAGCAATGAGATCACCCCACCGCGTTGCACCGAGGTGACCACCCCGAGCAGAGCGAAGAAGAGAATCATGGCGGCGACGATCGACGACTGGTGCCTGTAGTTGTATCCGAATCGCTCGGCCACGCGCGCCTGGTCGGCAGGACTGAGCAGTGTCACGAGGGCCTCGCGCAGCATCAGCGAATCGCTCATGGCCCGCTCAGCGGGCGCCTCGCTGATCGGCACCTTCGTCCCTTTTTCCACCGCGAACGGCGAGACCGCCACCGCGCGATTGGCGACGGTGTAGTAGTAGAGGAGATACGTGAACACGCCCGCGACGGAGCCGGCCGGCCGCCCGATCATCCAGGCCACGAAGAAGCGGAAGGTCGTTTCCAGGAAGAGATAGCCGGTGAGGATGTAGATCGAGAGCGGCCGCGGCGTCTGCGCCAAGATGCCGCTGACGATCCAGAGCACCAGGCCGATGACGATGGCGTAGATTCCGAGGATGGAGAAGAGCGTCAGCC
Source organism: Thermoanaerobaculia bacterium (assembly GCA_035576505.1). GTDB lineage: Bacteria > Acidobacteriota > Thermoanaerobaculia > Gp7-AA8 > Gp7-AA8 > JADGNZ01. The sequence continues at coordinate 11,841 of DATLWH010000508.1, forward strand.
GCGCCGGCCGGATACCGAGCTCGCGTCCGAGATCTTCCTGCACGGCCGCGGGGAGGTGGCCGGCGAAGATGGCCAGTGCATTCGCCGATTTTCTCTTCGTCTCCCGCGACAACTGCGCGCGATAGTCGATGAGGCGTTCCGCTTCCCGGCCGGCGTCGTAGCGGTCCGTCGTCCGCATGACGTGCATCTCACGCCACGGCTCGAGCACGTATCGCACGCCGCCCTGCGGCAGCGGCTCGGCATCGACCACTTCGAAATAGCGCTCCTCCCACAGAACGGCCGTCCCGGGAAACTCAGCAGTCGTGAGCGACTTCGCTACGCGCGGCGTCCACGCCTTCGGGAGGCGCGACAGCAGCACGAATTGCTCGCCATCGCCCGTACGGACGCGGTCGGAGCCGTATGCCTCCATGTCACTTCACGACCGGGATCACGTCGTTGAGGATCCAGAGCGGCCCGATCAGGAGGTGGAGCACGTTCCGGAAGAATGCCGGACTCCGGTGTTCATAGACGATGTGACCGATGAACTGGAAGATCCATCCGAGGACGAAGAGAGCCACATTCACCGACATCGGCAGCCATGCGCCAATGAGATAAAAGGCGGCCGACACCACGAGCATCGGGATCGCCAGCCGCCACTCCAGCATCAGGTAGTAGATGACCGCGAGGATGATCAAGAGCATGCCGGCATCGATCCGAACCCCGCCGGCCGTAGCGATCTTCACGCGTGCGAGCATGCCGATGAGCGTGAGCATGATCATCGGGATACCGAGGCGATGGAACCACTTGTTGCCCCTGGTCTGATGGTAGGACGCGTAGTCGGCGAAGGAAGCGCGAATGTCCTGCATGTGCCAAGTTTAGCGCCGGTGGAGGCGCATCCGGATGCCTCCCTTCGGCCGCAACGTGATCGAGGCCTGCGGCGTCACATCGTTCGAGACGAGCTCCAGCCGCCAGCGCTGCGCCAAGGTGGCCACGATCAGCACCGCCTCCATCCAGGCGAATCCCTCCCCGATGCAGACGCGCGGCCCGGCCCCGAAGGGAAAGTAGGCCAGCTTCGGCCGCGACATCTTCGCCTCGGGTGTAAAGCGCAACGGATCGAAGCGATCGGGCGCGGGCCACCAGCGCGCATCGCGATGCATGACCGCCTGCGCAGCCACGGCCACGGCGCCACGCGGCACGAGCCAATCACCGATCATCGCATCCTCGATCGCCAGCCGGCTCACTGCCCATGCCGGCGGAAACATGCGCATCGACTCCGACACGACCATCTCGGCATAAGGCAGCCGCGGGTAATCCTCCGGCATCGGAATTCGATCGCCGAGGACCGAGTCGAGCTCACCATGCAGCTCGCCCAGCACTACTGGATTCCGCGCCAGCAGATACCAGGTCCACGCCAGCGCGTTCGCCGTCGTCTCGTGCCCTGCCAGAAAGAGCGTCATCGCCTCATCGCGAAGCTGACGGTCGGTCATCCGGCCGCCGTCGCCCTCTTCATCAACCGCCAGCAGCAGCATCGACAGGAGGTCCCCGCGATCCTCACCCGATCTCCGGCGCTCGTCGATGATGGCGTAGACCGTCTTGTCGAGCCGCCTGATCGAGCGCCGGAATCGCACCGTTTGCGGCAACGGCAGCCGCCGCAACAGATTCGATAAAGGGTTCATCAACGTCGGAAAGAGGTCGACGAGCGAGGTGAGGGCGACCCCGATCTCGTCTGCTTCTTCGTCAACGTCGGCATCGAACAGCGTCTTGGCCACTACCGAGAGCGTGAGGCCCATCATCTCGTGATGGACGTCGAGTACCTCGCCGTCACGCCACGTCTCCCTCAGCTTCGCAGCGCGGTTGATCATCACCTCGGCGTAGTGCCCGATCCGCTCGCGATGAAAGGCCGGCTGCACCAGGCGCCGCTGCCTCCTGTGCAACTCCTCCTCCGAGGTCAGCAACCCCTCGCCGAAGATGATCTTTGAGCGCTGCAAGACGCGGCTCTTGTGAAACGAGCGATGCTGCGTCACCAGCAGCTCGCGGATCAGGTCAGGGTGATTGAAAAGGAAGATCTGCTGCGGCCCGACAAAGAACTGCGCCGCGTCGCCGTATTCGCTCGCCACCCGCGCGAAGAACGGGATCGGGTCGCGCTGGAGCGTGCGCAGGTAGCGGAAAGGGATGACGCTCTTCGGGCCGGGCGGGAGGGTGGGCATGGTGGCAGGCAAATGGTAACCGTCGTAGTACAGGCGTCCCTGGCTCTGTTTCTGATCCACCGGTGGGTCAGAGACCGCACTCGTGCGCATCGTTTGACCCACCCTGATCGTGCACCAAACGCGTAACCAGCCTATCGTCAACGAGATATGATTTCGGCGATGACGGCTTACCGATTGCTCACGGCAAACATGAAAGGAGTGCTCTCCCATGCGAAAGCTTTGTCTCTCTCTCGTCCTGACGCTTGTCATTCCGGCGGCGTTTGCCCAGACCAACAATCCGAACAATCCCACGTGGTGGGATAAATACCAGTACCTCGTGAAAAACGGGGAGCTGGCCGGCGGCGCCGCCACAACATCGACTGTCGTCGGCGCCAACGTCGACGTCTCGAATGAATGCGGACCGCAGAGCGAGACGTTCATAACGATCAACACGGCGAACACCAGACAACTCGCCGCCGGATCGAACGAGATCTTCCGGGATCCGATGCGCGGCTACTTCTCCGGCGACGGCGGCAAGTCATGGGGTGGCGTCGATCTCCCCCTTCCTCCTCCCATCGGCGCGAACGGCATTCGCTTTGGTTCCGATCCAACGCTCGCATTCGACAGCCGCGGCAACCTCTACTACGGTTACATCGTCGTCTTCTTCGGCAGCGGAAACGGCATCAACGGCACTGAGATGGCCGTGGCGCGGTCGACGGACGGCGGCAAGACATATCCGCAGGCGACCCTTTTCTCATTCTCCGGCGGCAGCGATCACTTCAACGACAAGCCGATGATCACGGCGGATGCGAACATCAATTCGCCGTTCCGCGACAACGTCTACATCGCCTGGGACGCCGCCAGCGGCGGCTCCACGTCCGGCGGCGTCCGCGTGGCCAGCTCCAGCGATCATGGCGTGACCTTCACCGTCACGCGCGCCGACGATCCGAGCGGGCCGGGCCGCGCCATCGCCGCCGACCCCTTCGTCGGCCCGAACGGGGAGCTGTACCTGGCCTGGAACGACTATGCGGCAAATACCATCGCTTTCAGCCGCTCCTTCGACGGCGGTGCCACCTGGGCGCCGCAGAGCGTGATCTCGTCGAAGCAGATCCCCTTCGATATCCGTATCCCTGCCGAGTTCAATCGCGGGGCTCTCGTCTATCCCGCATGCGATGTCGACCGCAGCACCGGCCCGCACCGCGGCCGCCTCGTATGCTCATGGATGGATCTGGCCGGCAACGGCACGACCGACATTCTTACCTCGTACTCGGACAATCAGGGATCGAGCTGGTCCCTCTCAAAAGCAGCCACCGATCCGCTGCCGTTTGCCGTCGATCGCTTCAACCAGTGGCTCTCGATCGACCCGACCAACGGCGTCGTCAACGTTTCCTTCTACGACACGCGCAACGACACGACCGGCAGCCGTTACATGACCGACATCTACCTCTCGCGTTCCTCGAACGGTGGCGCGAGCTTCGCCGCGAACGTGCGCGCCTCGGACGTGAGCTCGAACGAGCATGACTGTAACGGCACGTTCCCATGTTCCGCCATCAACTACGGCAACCAGCAGGGCGACTACTCCGGCCTGGTCGCCTACGGTGGCGTGGCGCATCCGGTCTGGACCGACAGCCGCCGCAACCAGGACAGCGTGGCCGGTTGCAGCGTCCCGGCCATGGAGGAAGTCTTCACCACCAGCGTAAAATAGGTTCCAGGACGGCAACGTAGTAAACAAAGGGCGGGCTCGGCGAGTCCGCCCTTTTTCGTTCAGAAGAGAGGTTCGCATGCTGGGCAACAAAGACATCGTCGCCTTCCTCCCGACGCGGGACTTCGACCAGTCGCGAGCCTTCTACGAGGGCGTGCTGGGACTGCGCTTCGTCTACAACGACGGCTTCGCCATGGTGCTGGACGCGAATGGCACCATGGTGCGCGTTTCCAAGGTCGCACCCGACTTCAAGCCGGCCGTCTTCACGATCCTGGGATGGGAGGTCTCCGGCATCGAGACCATCGTCGCCGCGCTTCGCGACAAAGGCGTCGTCTTCGAGCGGTTCAACTTCTTCGAACAGGACGAGCTGGGCATCTGGACCGCGCCGTCGGGCGACAAGGTGGCGTGGTTCAAGGATCCGGACGGCAACACCCTTTCGGTGTCGCAACACACATAACGGGCGTGGTTACCGGCCGCTTTGCCCCTTCCCCCACCGGTCCTCTCCACCTCGGCAGCCTCGTCGCCGCCGTCGGATCCTGGCTGTTCGCGCGACAGGTCGGCGGGCGCTGGCTGGTGCGGATGGAAGACCTCGACACACCCCGCGTCGTGGCCGGCTCCGCGGACGAGATTCTGAGCGCGATCGAGCGCTTCGGACTGGCCTGGGATGGCGATGTCGTCTATCAGTCGCAACGAACCTCGCTGTACGACGATGCGCTGGCCGCCTTGCGCGCGCGGAACCTCGTTTACGACTGCGGCTGCTCGCGCGCCGATCTGCAGCGCGCGGCATCGGCTCCGCTGGGACGCGAGCCGGTCTATCCC
>DATLWH010000509.1:0-8663 GCA_035576505.1 Thermoanaerobaculia bacterium
CGGATCCGATGCGGCTGGTCGGCCTCGGCGCCGAGGCGCTTGCGCTTGTCTTCCTCGTACTCGCTGTAGTTGCCATCGAACCAGACTACGCGGCTGTCGCCCTCGAATGCCAGGATGTGCGTGGCCACGCGATCGAGAAACCAGCGGTCGTGCGAGATGACGATCGCGCAGCCGGCGAAGTTCTCGAGCGCTTCTTCCAGCGCGCGCATGGTGTTGACGTCGAGATCGTTTGTCGGCTCGTCGAGCAGCAGGACGTTCGCCCCTTCTTTCAGCATCTTGGCCAGATGAACACGGTTGCGCTCTCCGCCGGACAGTATCCCCACCTTCTTCTGCTGGTCGGAACCTGAGAAGTTGAAGCGGGCCACATACGCGCGCGAGCTCATCTCCCTCGGTCCGAGCAGCACCAGCTCGGTACCGCCGGTGATCTTCGAGAAGATCACCGGCGGTACCGAGCTGGTGCTGCTCGATGTAGCCAAGCTTTACCGTTTCGCCGACGCGGATCGTGCCGGCATCCGGCTTCTCCTGGCCGAGGATCATCCGGAACAGTGTTGTCTTGCCGGCGCCGTTCGGGCCGATGACGCCGATGATGCCGCCCGGCGGGAGCTTGAACTCCATCTCGTCGATGAGCAGCGTTTCACCGAACGCTTTTCGCACGTGGTCCGCTTCAATGACGATGCCTCCGAGACGAGGGCCGGCAGGAATGTAGATCTCCAGATCCTGAACCTTTTCCTGCGTTTGCTGGCTGAGCAGCTCTTCGTACGACGTGATGCGCGCCTTGCCCTTGGCGTGACGGCCTTTCGGCGACATGCGGATCCATTCGAGCTCGCGCTCGAGCGTCTTCTGCCGCTGCGACTCCGCCTTTTCTTCATGCTGCAGGCGAGCCTGATTCTGCTCCAGCCATGAGGAGTAGTTGCCTTTGAACGGGATTCCGGCGCCCCGGTCGAGCTCCAGAATCCAACCGGCTACGTTATCGAGGAAGTAACGATCGTGGGTGACGGCGATGACCGTTCCGCGGTATTGCTGCAGATGTTTTTCCAGCCACTCCACCGACTCGGCGTCGAGATGATTGGTCGGCTCGTCGAGAAGAAGAATATCGGGCGCCTGGAGCAGCAGACGGCAAAGGGCCACGCGCCGTTTCTCACCGCCGGAGAGAATGCCGCAGAGGGTGGGGCCAGGCGGGCAGCGCAGCGCGTCCATGGCCATCTCCAGCTTCGAGTCGAGGTCCCACGCACCGGCAGCGTCGAGCTTGTCCTGGACCTTGCCCTGCCGATCCATCAGCTTGTCCATGTCGGCGTCGGGATCGGCGAAGGCGTCATTGATCTCGTCGAACTCCTTGAGCAGGTCGATGACCGGCTGGACGCCCTGTTCGACGATCTCACGGACGGTTTTCGCCGGGTCGAGCTGCGGCTCCTGTTCGAGAAAGCCGACGGTGTGACCGGGAGAGAGGACTGTTTCGCCGAGGAAGTCGCGGTCCGTGCCCGCCAGGATGCGCAGCAGCGAGGATTTGCCTGATCCGTTCAGGCCGATGACGCCGATCTTCGCGCCATAGAAATACGAGAGGTAGATATCCTTGAGGACCTGCTTCTTGCCGTGAAACTTCGATACTCCGACCATCGAGTAGATGATCTTGTTTGGTTCGTTCGTGGTGGCCATGGGGCGCGGATTGTAGTGGAAGCCGGCACGGCCGGCAGCGTTGGTTGCCCAAGGCTCCGCCAACAGAGGCGCACGGAGCGTTCTGTTGCTCGCGCGGTACAAGAGACTTGAAGAAGATGTTGGCCGAGTCGTGGGCAACAGACACCGCCGGCCGTGCCGGCTAGATTGCCACGCGCGCAGTCGCTTCCTCTTCGAATGACACCACCACCAATGTCTGATCGTCCTCGGGCGGCCGATTCCGCGTGAACTTGCGGATCGAGTTCAGGAGCGTTTTCTTGATGTCCTCGGCGTGCATATGCCCGCACGAGAGGATCGTTTTCTCGAACCGCTCGAAACCGAATGGATCGCCGTCATCGTCGATGGCCTCGATCAGGCCATCGCTGTAGAGAATGAGGCGGTCGCCGGCATCGAAGTCGACGGAGTGCTCGGTGAACGGCTCGCGGCGCCTGACGCCGAGTGGGAATCCCCACGACGAGAGCGCTTCCAGCCGCCTCGATCCGGCCCGGTACACGTACGGATCGAGGTGGCCGGCCGAGGAAAAACGGAGTGTCTGCGAGACCGGGTCGAGCAAACCGAAGAAAAACGTCATCAGGATCCGCTTCGGTGCGGTCTTCATGACGATGTCGTTGAGAACGTTCATGACCGCACGCGGTCCGGCGTCGTAGCCAACTTGTACCAGAAGTGCCGATTTGGCCATGGCCATGACGATGCCGCTGGTGAGGCCATGGCCGGAAACGTCGCCGAAGGCGATACCGATTTCGCCGGAAGGCAATGTCAGGAAATCGAAGTAGTCGCCGCCGATCTCGGTGGCCGCGCGGTAGTGCGAGGCGAACGATGCGCCGGGCATTTCGGGCGCGTCGACCGGCAGCAGCGCCGCCTGGATGCGATTCGCCGCGTCGATCTCCGCTTTGACGCGCTCGCGCTCGACGATGCGCTTGACGTGCGGCGCGAGGTCTTCGTAGGTGTAGATGACCTCACGCTTGGTCAGCATCGCCGCAATGCCGAAAACAAAGAGCGCCGCCAGCGGCAGTGCCGTGGTCAGGATCAACTGCTCGAGAATGTGACCGCGCGCCACCGACATCAGCGGGACGGTCATCGAGAGCACTGTTCCGCCAAAGAGTGCAACCGAGGTCGAGAGAAGGTCGAAACCGCGAAGCATCAGAACGATCGCGGCGATCGCACCAAATCCGAACAACATTTGTGGGAGCAGCGGATCAATTGGAACGTTGCAGACGCCGCTGATCACGCCAACGGCAATGGCCGCGATCATTCCGATCCAGAGCGCGCGATGCCTGTTCGTCCACGACATCAAAAACAGCGAGATGATCGGGAAGATCACGGCATCGAATGCGCCGAACAGAATGAGAAGCAGCGGACCGCCCAGACGGACGTAGACCTCGGTGCCAACACCGATCGATGGATGAGCCTTATGGAGTAGAAGCGGAATCACGCCGGCCGCGAATGAGGCCGCTGCGATGGCCGGGGCAAACAAAACGCCGTTGAAGACAGAGCGTCCGACCGTGGCGTTGAAGGAATCACGGCGAAGGATGGCGTCGAACGATGCCAGCCACTCACCCCAGCGCTCGCGTGTGTAGCTCTCGCCGACCGACCAGGCGAAGAAGACGACGACCGCCAGCGGAACGTCGTAGAGAAGGAACTTGAACGCCATCTGCGCCGCGGTGGTCGACTGCGCGTCGAGACTCCCCATCGTGTTTCCCTCCGTGGCGGAGGGACCCATCATGAAATCGATGCTCAGCGCGATGAGAAGGGTGAGGCCGAAAAGAATCGAGCCGGTACCGACGCCGACTTCGCCGGCGTGGTACTTGCGCAGAAAGATGACGAGCAGAATCAACAGCAGCGCATAGTTGGCGGCGAAACGGACAAGAATGCTGGCCACGCCGCTGGCGGCGTCGTCGCCGCGGAACTGGCTGCCGTCGGCATACTCCTCGATGAGCGCCCAACCGGAAAGACGGTCGCCGACGAAGTAGACGTGCAGATACGGCACGACGTTGCCGATGGGGAAGCTGGTCTTGACGCGATAGCGGAAGGTCCAGTCGGTGCGCGGGCGCATCACACTCGGGCGGGCATCTTCGAACTGCGGCGATGGCGCGCCGGGGAATTCACGCGAATGGACGAAGGCCTCGGCCCGCGGCCGCAGTTGCGCTTCGGTGAGATGCGCCCCCGTCTCCTCGGCGCGCGGTTGCCGGCGAGCCATGAGTACCGCCCCAGTCCTCTGATCGACGACGACATATCCGTACGGCGAGGTCTTCTCGAGACCGCGGCGATAGTAGACGCGCTTGTAACCACCCAGGCGGGGGCCGATCACAGGGTCGCCAGCGGCGTGGCGCCGGAGATCCGGTTTCGGATCGAGCTCCTTATCGAGGAGCGACGAGTTCGCCCACGACAGCACCGTCCAGGCGCGATCGACCGGAATGCCGAGCTGACGCGCCTCGGCGTCGGCGATCGGCACGGCGTCGGCGCGCGTGAGCCGGATTCCATGCGGCTGCGCATCGTTGAAGCGCGGTATGAGCAACACCAGCACGACGATGCCCAGTGCGCACGCCAGGTACGGGAGAACTTTTTTCATGATGGATGATCGGTCTGCATGATACCCGCGCTGGTTTGAATACGATCGGGCTCGCCGCTGGTTTCGGGCGTTACACTTCTCAAAATGCCTGCTGTGATCGATTCGCCGGCGTCGCGCCGCGCTGCGCGGTATGCCTTGACGATCCTCACGCTCATCAACCTTTTCAACTATCTCGATCGGTGGGTCGTGGCCTCGGTCGTTGAATCGATCAAGAAATCGGAGCTGCACCTATCCGATACACAGCTCGGTCTCGTCGGCACCGGATTCATCGTCGTCTATACGCTGACATCGCCGCTTTTTGGCGCCTTCGGTGATCGCCGGGCCCGGCCCCCGCTGATCGCCCTGGGCGTCGCGGTGTGGAGCGTGGCCACATCGCTTGCAGGCTTCGCGCGCGGCTTCGTGTCCCTGTTCATCGCGCGGTCGACCGTTGGCGTGGGAGAGGCGGCCTACGGGACGATTGCCCCGGCGCTACTGGCCGACTCATTTCCGATCGAGCGCCGCGGGCGTGTGCTGTCGGTTTTCTTCGCTGCCATTCCGATCGGTTCCGCCGCGGGCTACGTCCTCGGCGGTCTGGTCGATCAGCATTTCGGCTGGCGCGCCGCCTTCTGGATAGCCGGCGCGCCTGGCTTGCTCCTGGCCTTGCTCGTGCTGGTCGTGAAGGATCCTCCGCGGGGATTGCATGATGTTGCGGAGCCGGGAGTCGGGGGTCGGGAGTCGGAGATAGATGCTGCAAGTTTGCCAGCAAGCTCCGACCCCCGACCCCCGACCCCCGACCCCCACTGGACTCACGCCTACCGCGATCTCCTCCGCAACCGTCCGTTCATCCTCACTGCTCTCGGCTACGGCGCGTACACCTTCGCGCTGGGAGGTTTGGGATTCTGGATGCCGGCGTTTCTGGAGCGCGTGCGTGGGATGCCCCGCAGCGAGGCGACGGTGACGTTTGGCGGGATTGCGCTCGTTACCGGATTTGTCGGTACATTCGCCGGGGGCTGGCTGGGCGATCTTTTCCTTTCGCGATCGAAGCAGTCGTACCTCTGGGTCTCGGGTGTGGCCACGCTGCTGGCCGCGCCGGCAACGTATGTGGCGGTCTCGAATCCACATCGCGCTGTCTATCTGCCGGCGATTGCCATTGCCGAGGTGCTCATCTTCATGAGCACAGGGCCGGTCAACTCCGCGATCATCAACGTGGTGAAGCCGGCGGAGCGGGCCACCGCTCTCGGCCTGTCGGTCCTTGTGATGCACCTCATCGGCGACATTCCGTCTCCGCCGCTGATCGGTATTGTCTCGGATCACTCATCGCTCGAGCGCGCCTTCATGCTCGTGCCGGTGGCGATCGTGATGGCGGCCTGCATCTGGATATACGCCGCCTGGCGGGAAGCGAACATTGAGTCGGGAGTCGGGGGTCGGGAGTCGGGGGTCGGGGGTCGGAGACCGTAGTACTTGATCGCTCCGACCCCCGACTCCCGACTCCCGATGACATGAACATGCGACGATTCGTCACATCTGCCTTGCGCCTCATCGCGAACATCTTCTTCCGCCGCATCGAGGTCGTTGGATGGGAGAAGGTGCCGGCGCGGCCGGTGATCTTCGCCGTCAATCATCCGAATGGCCTGGTCGATCCTCTCTTCCTGCTCTGCTTCACGCCACGGCCCGTCTCGTTCCTGGCCAAGGCGCCGCTTTTCCGAATGCCATTGATCGGATGGTTTGCACGCGGCCTCGAGTCGATTCCTGTCTATCGCACGCAGGACAACTACGCGACGTCGCAGAACCGGGAAACCTTCGCCGTGGCTCGGGCGATGCTCGTTCGCGGCGGCGCCATCGCGATTTTTCCCGAGGGGACGACACACAGCGAGCCGCGGATGAAGGAGCTCAAGACCGGAGCGGCGCGAATCGCCCTCGGATGCACCGCCGCGGAGTGCCCGGACGTCGTCATCGTCCCGACCGCGATCTTCTATACGGCCAAACAGAGCTTCCGCAGCGATGCGTTGCTCTACTTCGGCGACGGCATCGACGTCGCCCCGGCTCCGGTCGATGAGGCAGGGGAACCGCCGCGCGATGCCGTGGCGGCGCTGACCGAGCGGATCGAATCGGCGCTCGACGACCTTACGCTGCAGGCTGACTCGCGTGAGGCCCTCGACCTCATCGGCCGGGCCGAGCGGGTCATGTCGCTCGGCCACGCTGAGCTTCCGGAGCAGCTCGAGCTGAGGAAGCGTTTCATCACCGGCTATACGAGGCTGCGCGAGCGCGATCCAGCGCGTCTGGGGCTGTTGCAGTCACGGTTCGAGCAGTTTGCCGCGGAGCTGGGCAACGCCAGGCTCGAGCCGGAGACGCTGCCGAAGCCGACACTGCGCGGCAGCGTGAGAACAGTGGCCATGTTGCTCATTACGCTGCCTCTCGCCGTGATCGGTGCCATCGTCCATTACCCGACCTACATCCTGATCCGGTTCCTCGCCACACGGTTGACGAAAGAGGAAGAGCTGGTGGCGACGATCAAAGCGGTCGGCGGAATCGCTCTCTATCCGGCAACGTACATCGTTTGCGGCGCGCTGGTTACCTGGCGGTTTGGATGGGCGGCGGGTGTCGCGAGCGCGCTCCTCTTGCCGCTCGTCGGCTATGTCGCCCTGCGGTTCTTCGAGCAACTCGACGATGTGATCGGCCGCGCGCGCGTATTGACGTGGCGCGTGGCGCGAGGCAAGGCCTTCGAGCGGCTCATGCGCACGCGCCGTGAGTTGCGCGACGAGATCGTGGCACTGGCCGAAGAGATGGGTGTGTGATGCTTATTTCCCGGAACGGGCCAGATCGGCGGCTCCCTCGATCTTCGTATCGATCGCTTCCTGCCGCTGCACGGCATCATCCGGAGGAGGTGAGCCGTTTCGGATGGCCGTGTCGAGATCCCGGGTCAGATTCCGGAGCTCGCTCATCGCGGTCCGCGCCGCTTCGCACGACTGTGCCGAGGATCGGCATTGAGACTCTGCCGCGGTGATCTTCCCTTCGACGTCATCGTGAAAGGTCGACCAGGCGCCGAGGTCGTAGGGTGGGTTGGCGAACCGGTGCAGGCCGCTCCCCCAGGCTTCGGAAGCGCGCTGCGCAGCAGCAACGCAGGAGTTGTCCGATGCGGACGAGCTCGCATGTCCGTTCATCTGTTGCTTCGCCCAGGGAATCGCATACTTCCATGCCACGACGGCGAGCGCGATGACGACAACCCACTTGATCAGCCGGTTCGCGTCCATTCCGGGATCTTACTGCCTCAGGCGTGAATCGCGCCGCTGCGCTCGGCCGCGGGAAGCTGTGAGAGCGCCATCGCGCCTAGGATCATGACCGCGCCTGCGAGGAATCCAACCGTGACAGGCTCGTGCTCGAATACGATCGACGTAATCGACGCCGCCATCGGCTCGAAGGCCAGAATGACGGCTGCCTCCGTCGCCGCCACACGGGCTTGTCCCCACATCAACGCCACGAAAGCAAACGCGGTCGTGACGATCGCGGTGAAGAGAATCACGGCGACCACTGAAGGTGTCATCCGCGGACGAGGAACAAACAGCGATGGTGGTACGGCGGCGAGGCCTACGACCATGACCTGCACGGCAGCCAGCCCGAGGGCGGGCATCGTGGCGCTGTATCTCGCGGAAAGTACGACGTGCATGGCAAAGCAGGCCGCGCCGCCGATCGTCAGGAGGTCGCCGAAGCCGCCGCGCGCATCGATGCCGCCGACCAGCAGCGTCGTCCCGATCACGGCGAGAACGGTTCCTGACCAGGCCCGTGCGGCGATCCTTTTTGCGAACAACAGCCGGTCGCAGAAGGGGACGATCACGACGTAGAGGCCGGTCAGGAACGCGGAACGCGATGGGGAAATCGTGATCAGCCCGCGTGTCTGGCACCAGTAGCCGCTGAAGACGAGCATCCCCAGGATGATGCCGGGACGAAGGACGGACCCGGGAAGCGTGCGCGTCATGAGAGCGATGGCCAGCAGTACGAGGCCGGCCGTCGTGAATCGAAGAAAGATGAACGGTTCGGGAGCGATGCGGGTCAGGACGTTCTTGACGAGCGTGAAGGTCGCGCCCCATGCCGTGGCGACCAGAAAGAGAACCGCGACGGCCAGCCTGTGGTGCTTCACGGGGAACTGGAAGTCGTTGTCGTGCCGCCGCGCTCGCGCAGCAGTGTCAGAAGCTGCCTCTGCAGATTCAGCATCAGCAGCATGAAGATGACCAGCAGCAGGATCGCCAGAATCCGGGCACCCCAGCGATTCATCGGCCGAACCTCCCGGCGTACCTCGCGGCCCACTCGATTGCGTAGCGCATCGGCGTGGCGTCGGCGATCCCGCGGCCGGCGATGTCGAACGCCGTGCCGTGGTCGACCGAGACACGAAGGTACGGCAATCCGATCGTCACGTTCACCGACTCGTCGAACGCCATCGTCTTGATCG
>DATLWH010000510.1:0-2558 GCA_035576505.1 Thermoanaerobaculia bacterium
TGTGTCCATCGTGATCGCCGGTCCGACCGGCACCGGCAAGTCCGCCCTGGCCATGCGCATCGCGGAAGCGGCCGGCGGCGAGATCGTCAACTACGACTCGGTGCAGATCTATCGGGGGTTCGACATCGGTAGCGCGAAGCCGACGGCCGAGGCCTGCGGGCGTGTTCCGCATCACCTCTACGACATTGTCGATGCCGATGAGGACTTCAACGCCGCCGATTACGCCCGGGTGGCACGTGCTGCTTGTGAGGAGATCGAGGCGCGCGGCAGGCAGGCCATCCTCGTCGGCGGAACCTTCTTTTACCTTCGTGCCCTGCTCCATGGATTGCCGGAGATGCCTGGCCGCGACGCGAACATCCGCGCGCGCCTTCGCCGCATTGCCGGCCGGCCGCGCGGAAACGATCGTCTTCACCGCTGGCTATCGAAAATCGATCCTCAAAGTGGTAGAAGAATCGCGCCCGCGGACCGGCATCGCGTCGAACGCGCGCTGGAAGTCTGGATGATCAGTGGCAAGCCGATCTCGGATTGGGAGCGGCCGGCGGCTGCATCGGCGGAGGAGTTTGCGGCAGTTAAGATCGGATTGACGTTGGAACGGTACCGGCTGGTGGAGCGTCTCGACCAGCGCGTCGAGGCGATGTACGCCGCCGGACTCGTCGAGGAGACGAGGGGATTGCTGGCGAAGTACCCGCGCACGGCGCGGCCCTTCGGCGCAATTGGCTATGCCGAGGCGGCGGCGGTGGTGTTGGGAGAAATGGACCTCGATCCGGCGGTCGCTGAAACGAAGCGGCGGACGCGTGCGTATGCCAAGCGGCAGATGACATGGTTGCGGTCGGAGCGAAACGTGCACTGGATCGAGGCTTCGACGATTGACGAGACGTTTGCGGCCGCCATGCGGCTGCTCGAGGAACTGAAGTGACAAAGAGATCAAACCTTTTCCTGATCGGTTCGTTCGCGATCGTGCTCGCGCGATGCGCGCCGGCCCCGCCTCCGGTCGTGGCGCCGGCGCCTCAGGGCAATGCGCGTTTCATCATCGACCCGCGCACCGGATACGAGGCCCAGCCGTCGCCTGTGAATGCGAAGCGGTTCGAAGATGCCTGGCACGCCATCGTCAGCGGCGACTACACGACGGCGCGGAAGCGTCTGGACGAGATCCGCGCGAACGAGCCGGGCTATGCGCCGGCTCAGCTCGCGGAAGCTGCCATCGCGCTGCGGCAGGGAAAGACTGACGCCGCCCGGCCGATCGTCGACAGAATTCTCTCGCGGCGGCCGCGCTATACAGCCGCCGAGGTCTACGCCGCTGAGATCGCCATCGGTGAAAAGCGGACACGCGATGCATACGACCTCTATCGCGACGTCGCCTCCCGCCCTGCCGCGCCCGCCTTCGTCGCCGAGCGGATTACCGATCTCGGGACGACGCTCTTCGATCAGCTCTACAGCGCCGCCGCGGCGGCGCCCGATGACGAGGCTGTGCGCCTGCTGCGTGAGGCGTTGGTGATCAACCCATCCGCCAATCCGGCGCGTATTCTCCTGGTGCAGAAGCTCGTCGGACAGCATAAGTACGATGAAGCGAGAAGCGAGCTCGAGCCGATCCTCAGCACCGGGGATGTCGACCGCGCCGAGGTTCAGGAAGCATTGGCGGAGATCGACATCAGCCGCGGCCGATATGAGGCGGCCATTGCTCGCTATGAGCGTTTATCGAAGCGAGATCGCCGGTTTGCGGAGCGGCTCGACGTCATCAAGCGCCAATATGCGGAGGCCAACATGCCGCCACAGTTTCGGCGCGCCATCGAGAGTGAGGCGATTACGCGCGGCGATCTGGCGGTGCTGATGTACTGGAAAGTAGCCTCTGTCCGCTTCGCCTCGAACATGCCCGCACCGCCCATCGCCATCGACATCGGCGAGACGCCGGGACGCGACGAGATCGTCCGCGCAATGGCCCTCGGCATCTATCAGGTCGACCAGGTCACGCGCCGCGTCGGCCCGTACTCCCCCGTGAACGCGGGCGCGCTTGCGCGTATCTCCGCGCGCCTGCTCGCGCTACGCGGGGCCGCCTGTACGCACGGGGCAGGAGCCGATCCGCAGAGAGTTCTCGCCTCCTGCGCCATCGTCGATCCCTCGGTCGGTGCCGGCCCCGACGCCCCTGTCAGCGGGCGGGTGGCGGCGGGGGTGATGGAGCAGGTGGATAAAGCGCTGTCGCGGTGACGGGGCGCGGGGACCAGAAACTAGAAACTAGAAACCAGAAACCAGAAACTAGAAACCAGGAATGCTCGACAACCTTCTGGTTTCTGGTTTCTAGTTTTTTCGGCCGCGATCAGAACAACGTCAGCCGCGGCAATCCGAACTTCTCTCGCACCAAACGCCGCAGATTTGCCTCCTCCGTCCGGGCGCGCGTCTTCTCATCGAGCTTTGAGGTGTCGCCGAGGGCAGCAGCGATTTCGGCGCGGATCGCGGCGATCTCGGCGGGAGCGGCAGCGATGAAGGCGTCGACCAGTTCCCGTTCGAGATCGATGAGACGCTCCTCGATCCTGGGAACGCTCCTTTCGGAAGCGAGGGCACGG
>DATLWH010000511.1:0-5036 GCA_035576505.1 Thermoanaerobaculia bacterium
TGAGGCGCTGGATCTCCATGGTCCGGCCGCCCTGCTTTCCGCGCGCGGCCTCGCGGTCCGTCCGTTCGCTCGTGGCCCGGGGCAGCATTCCGTACTCCGCGGTCACCCAGCCCTTGCCCGTGCGATAGAGAAACTGCGGCACTTTCTCCTGAATCGACGCCGTGCAGATCACGCGCGTATCGCCGACGTCGATCAGCGCCGAGCCCTCCGCGTGCTTGTTGAAGTTTGGCGTGATGAGCACGCGGCGCATCTCGTTTGCGGCGCGGCCGTCGGTGCGGGGCTTGGTTTGGGTGACCGTCATTGGATGGTGAAGATATCGCAACGCGGCCCACGTGGTTATGCGGCTCGCGGCGGAGCACCGCGAGACCGCGCCACAGCGTGGGCCGCGAGACCGCGCTTTACGCCGTCACCGCCTCCGCGATCTCCGCCCCCTTCGGCACCACCACGATTCCCGTGTCCGTCACGGTGAAACGCTGGCGGTCGGCCTCCAGGTCGTAGCCGATCGTCGTGTTCGGTGGGATCTTCACCCCCTTATCGATGATCGTGCGGCGGATCTTGGAGTGGCGGCCGATCTCCACCCCGTCCATCAGGATCGATTCGTCGACGTCGGTGTACGAGTGGATGCGCACCCGCGGATGGAGCACGCTGCGATTGATCGTTCCGCCCGAGATGATCACGCCCGCCGAGACGAGGGAGTCGGTGGCGATTCCGATGCGCTGCGACTTGGAGTCGGCGAAGACGAACTTCGCCGGAGGGAGGTTCAGCGGCGCCGAGACCATCGGCCACTGCGCGTTGTAGAGGTTGAAGAGCGGGGTCACGGCCACCAGATCGAGCGAGGCCGCGAAGTACGAATCGATCGTGCCGACGTCCCGCCAGTATCCCTTGTTGATCTCCGCCTCGCCCGGAACGTAGTTCTGGCCGAAGTCGTAGGCGTACACCTTCATCCGCGGGTACATGGCCGGGATGATCTCTTTGCCGAAGTCGTGAGCGGCGTCGCGCAGGGCGTTGCGCTGCAGCACGTCGATCATCACGTTGGCCTTGAAGATGTAGTTCCCCATCGAGGCCAGCACCATGTCCGGTCTTCCGGGAATCGTTCTGGCCCCCTCCTTCGGCTTCTCCACGAAACCGGTCACGCGCCAGTCGCCGTCCACTTCCACGATGCCGAAGTGATGGGCCTCCTCCACCGGCACCGGGATCGTGGCGATGGTCAGGTCGGCGTCGTTCGTCAGGTGCTCCTGCAGCATCTGGTTCACATCCATCTTGTAGATGTGATCGCCGCCGAAGACGCAGACGTACTCCGGCTGTTCATCGAAGATCAGCTCGAGGTTCTGGAAGACCGCGTCCGCCGTGCCGCGGAACCAGAACGGACCCTTGCGCATCTGCGCCGGCACGATGTCGACGTACTGGCCGATCTCGGGCACCAGGCGCCACGTGCGGGTGATGTGCTCGATGAGCGAGTTCGACTTGAACTGCGTCATCACCTTGATCTTGAAGAAGCCCGAGTTGATGAAGTTGTTGATGACGAAGTCGATGATGCGATAGCGCCCGCCGAAGGGCACGGCCGGTTTGGCGCGGTCGCGCGTCAGCGGATACAGCCGCTCGCCCATGCCGCCGGCGAGGATCATCGTCAGAATGTTGCGGCGTGCTAGTGATCCGTACATGTGCGGTTGATTCTTTCTCCAACCGGCTCACGAAGCAATTCATGTGCTAAAACGTTTTGTCGGAACGTTCGGAGATCATGGCTGAAAAGGACTACTACGACATCCTGGGCGTGAAGAAGGCCGCCGGCGCGGATGAGATCAAGAAGGCCTACCGCGGCCTGGCGAAGAAGTTCCACCCCGACAAGAACAAGGGGAACAAGGACGCGGAGAACAAGTTCAAGGAGATCTCCGAGGCCTACGCCGTGCTCTCCGACAAGGAGAAGCGCGAGCAGTACGACCGGCTGGGGAAGGAAGCGTTCCACTTCGGAGGCCAGGGGGGCGCCAATCCGTTCCAGGGCGGCGGCAACCCGTTCGGCGGATTCGATTTCTCTCAATTCAGCGGCGGCGCACGCGCGCGCGGCGGCCGCCGCTCGACAGCCGGGCCCGGCGGCGCGGGCGGATTCACCGACATCTTCTCCGACCTTTTCGGCGGCGGCGTCGGTTTCGAGCAGGGGCCTGAGCGCGGCTCCGATCTCGAGGCGGAGCTGACGATCGATTTTCGCGACGCCATCCTCGGTACGACGATGGATCTCGTCATCGGCGGCAAAGGCGTCAAAGTCAAAATCCCCGAGGGGGTGTCGGAGGGGCAGCGGATCCGCCTGCGCGGCAAAGGCGCTCCCGGCGGCAACGGCGGCCCGGCCGGCGATCTGAACGTGCTCATTCACGTCCGCGCGCATCCGCTGTTCGAGCGGCGCGGAGACGACGTATACATCGACCTGCCCATCAAAGTCGGCGAAGCGATCCGCGGCGGTGAGGTGGAGGTGCCGACCATCCACGGTCCTGTCCGCGCCCGCATCCCCGCCGGGACGCAGGCGGGGCAGACATTCCGTCTGCGCGGCAAAGGCATCAAGAAGAAAAGCGGAACGAACGGCGATCACTACTACCGGGTCGAGATCATGGTCCCCAAGAGCGAAGCGGCCGAGGTGCTCGAAGCCGCCGATGCCATCGACGCCGCGTACGGCGAGGATCCGCGGGCTAAGCTGAACACGACGCTGTAACGGCAGCCGAGGATCGGCGATATCTACGAAGCCCGCAGCGTGAGCATCGAGCCGGAGCGCTGCCGTCTCGGCGGCGTCCCCGCCGCCGACCCGGCAAGACTCGGAACATTCGCTGGCAACCCCTGCGGCGCGGACGCCTTCGACGCCCTGACCGCCAATGTTTTGATAGCATAAAACAAGCGTCTAGGCGGCCAAAATAGAGGAATTCGCGTTTGCAAGCAGGCCCGTACGGTGCTACCGTCCAGCCACCCGACCAGCGTCATGTCACGCATCCTGCTCGCTGCCTCCCTTCTCATCGCCCTCGCCGGTGCAGCTGTGTCGGCGGAGGTCCGACTTGGACCGGAAACCCCGGTCACTCCTTTGGGCATCCTCGGTCCCGCCGTTGGAACACAGGACGAACCCGCAGTCGCATCCAACGGAAATGATTTCCTCGCCATCTGGAGGGACCAGCGGCGCGGAAATCCCTGGGGCTCGCCGGACATTTACGCCACGCGTATCGGACGCGACGGGCAGCCGGTTGACCGTGGCGGCCGCCGTATCGCGGAAAACGTCTTCAATGCGCCTGTGATCGCGTCGAATGGCGGTGACTACCTGGCCTGCTATCAAACAGGCGGTCATCTCGTCACGCAGCGCCTTGACGAAAACGGTGCGCCGGCCGCTCCTCCAACCGATCTGCGAACGAACCTTCAGCCGCTGTCTCTCACCCCGAACGGCTCGGGGTATCTCCTCGCAGCCACGAAAGACCAGACGGAGACATCGCTGATGCTTCTGGATGGCGCAGGGATCTCGCGTGGGACGGTCTTGACGCTTCCGTCAAAGCCGAAGGTGCTCGGCGTTCGTAACGGCAGTTACGCGATCATCGAAGGGATCGGGGTCGATACGCCCTCGGTGCTGTACGTCCATAACGTGCTTCATATGATCACTCCGGCCGGCGATGTGACCGATCAGCAGCTTCCGACGATCACGTTCACGGACAGCGTGTTCCTGACAGCTGCGATGTCGCCGGACGCGATCCTCATCGGCTGGGATCTGTACGGATCTGGCGAAGGTGGCTACATGCTGGCCGGCTACGACGGCCGGACGATCCAGGCGCGCACGCCGATTTTCAATTCACGATTGGGCAGTCCCTCGGCCGCGGCAGCTCTGTGGGATGGCAATGAATTCCTCATGGCGTTCAACAGCGATTACCTGGCCACGGGGTTTCGCATCAGCTCTGCCGGCTCGCTTCTCGACTCCAAACCGATCGCCCATCCTTACGAGGGCGGTGCCTTCGCCTTCGCCAAAGCGGATTCGCTCCAGGTCGCGGTCTGGTCGGATACGCGGTTTGGTGACATCGACATCGTGGCAAGGACATTCACGAGCTTCGAAGGTCTCGTGACCTCGACCGATCAGGCCAGTCTCATCTCCTGGTCGGGGAGCGCGCAGACCGAGATGCAGGCCGCTCGTTCGGGCGATCACCAACTCGCGGTGTGGTGTGATCGCTTCGGTCGCATCCTCGGCTACGCTGGCGACGTTCCCATCGAGATTGGACCAACCTCGGGAGGGGGAGTGGCCGCACCCGCTGTCGCTGCTGCAAAGAGTGAGTTCCTCATCGCCTGGTACCAGTTTGACGCTTCAGGGTTGAGCGTGCTGGCGACGAGGGTGTCACTCGACGGCAGGGTTCTCGATTCCTCGCCGATCGTTCTCTGGACAGGAACTTCATCGTGGCTGTCGGTGAGACCCGCCGTCGCTTCCGATGGTTCATCGTTTTTCGTGAGCTGGACGACAGACGAGGTGTTCATGTCCCGCATCGCTGAAAACGGCACTGTCCTGAGCCTCTCCGCCATCTCCATCGGTCCGGGGACGCTCGGAAACTTCTATCGCGCTGACGGACCGCAGGCAGCATGGACAGGAACCGGCTTCTTTCTTGGCTACGCCCTCGTCCGCTCGAGCTGGTGCGATGCGAAATGCCATCTTCCCGCTGGAATCGGCGGACTGAGCGCTGAGAAGCTGATCCCTTCCGTGCTGTTCGATTCCGTCGATTCGGACGCCCTTGGTGACGTGAGTCTGGCCATGGCCTTCGATGGAAAGCGGGTGACCTTTGTATGGTCGCCGTCTGGATATGGACTCGGCGTGGCGCAGACGACTCCCGACGGCAAACCGCTCACCGGACCGAGAAACGAATTCCTATTCTCGCGTCAGTGGTGCGTGCAGAATCCAGTCATCGCCTGGAACGGCACGGAGCTCGTTGCCGCGTGGATCGATCAATGCGACAGCACCGTGCGCGCTGTCCGGCTCAACCAATTCGGCGATGCGATCGAAACGCCATTCGATGTCGCCGCCAATGTACTCGCCCACG
>DATLWH010000512.1:0-2527 GCA_035576505.1 Thermoanaerobaculia bacterium
AGCGGAGGAATCTCGGTGATGAGAATGCCTTCCGCCCCGTTGGTGATCCCTTTGAGGTTCAGGGCGGAGACGCGGAAGATCTCCGCCACGGCGATCGATGCCAGCACGAAGTACGAGCCGCGCAATCGGAAGCAGATCGAGCCGATGATCAGCGCCGTCACGAGCGCCACGGCCGCGCCGGCCCAGATTCCGTACCACGGCGCGACCTGTCTCGATTGCAGCAGGATCATCGTCGTGTACGCGCCGAGGCCGAAATAGGCGGCGTGGCCGACGGAGTACTGGCCGGTGTATCCGCCGAGGATGTTCCAGGCCGACCCGATGATCACGTTGATGAAGATCAGGATCATCATGTGCAGCAGATAGGTGCTCTCCACGAAGAGCGGCAGGATCAGCAGCACGCCGGTGGAGAGCGTGATCAGCGCGAGCGGAAGAAGGCGCGCCGTCTTCACAGCATCGTGTGTGGACGCCATCAGTGGTGCGATTTTCCCATCAGACCGGATGGCCGGAACAGGAGTACGAGAAGGAAGAGGACGAAGACGATGACCTCCTTCCAGCCGGAGCCGAAGTAGGCACCTCCGATCGACTCGGCCACACCGATGAGCACTCCTCCGATCATCGCCCCGGTCACGCTGCCCATCCCGCCCAGCACCGTGATCACGAATGCCTTCAGCGTGAAGATGCTCCCCACCTGCGGGAAGATGTAATAGGTGGGCGCGATCAGCGCTCCGGCCGTTCCGGCCAGCGCGGAGCCGAGCCCGAAGGCGATGATCGACATCCGCCGCACGTTGATGCCCATCAGCGTGGCCGCCTCCCGGTCCTGCGCCGTGGCCCGGATGGCCTGGCCGGTGTTGGTCTCTTTCAGGAACCACGTCAGGGCCAGGGTGATGGCCACGGTGATGGCGAAGGAGATCAGCAGCGGGCTGGAGATCGAGATGCCGAAGAACGTATGGCTGTCCGACGAGTACTTCGTCGTCAGGATCTTGTAGTCCGAGGTGAAGGCCAGCATCACGGCGTTGCTCATGATCAGCCCCAGGCCGATGGTCAACAGGATCTGGTTCTGGGGCAGGGCATTGAGCACGCGGTTGATGAAGAACTTCTGCAGGAACGCGCCGAAGAGGAACATCAGCGGGATGGTGATGAAGATCGACAGAAAGGGATCGACGTGAACGAGCGTGAAGAGGTAGTAGGTGAGGTACATCCCCACCATCAAGAGGTCGCCGTGCGCGAAGTTGATGATGCGCATAACACCGAAGATGATGGTCAAGCCGATGCCGATGAGGGCGTAAACGCCGCCGATCAGGATTCCGCTAACGAGCGCCTGTGCGAAGATCGCCATCGGTCGAAAACCGGAGAACTAGCAGCGAGTGACTACTTGGTCCAGCCTGGGAACGGGTATACCGGTTTCTTCGGAGCGAACTGCGGCGGGTATACGGTCTCGTGGACGCCGTTCTGAATCTGCTCGACGAGCATCTGGTGCTTGTTCTGATTCGTGTACCCCTCGTAATCGGCGAAGGTGACCACGCCCATGATGACGTTCCACTTGCCTTTGTTCAGAAGGTCCTTCGTTCTGGCCGGGTTTCCGCCGGCCTTGGCCGCCGTCTCGGCCATGATCATCATCGACTCGTAGGCGGTGGTGGCGTGATAGGTCGGCTCTTTTCCGAAGCGCGTCTTGTATCGTTCGTTGAATTCCTTCGCCCCGGGCCAGTTCACGTCCGGTGTCCACTGCGTGCTGGAGAAGACGTTGTTGGAGATGTCCTTCTCCTTGGCGAACTGCACGGTGGCGAAGCCGGCGCCGGCGCCGAGGAATGCCTGCGGCTTGAGGCCGATCTCGCGTGACTGGCGCATCACCAGGATGGCGTCGGCGACGTACGAGACCATGAAGACGAGATCGGGGTTCTTCGACTTGACGCTGGCCAGCGTGGAACGATAGTCGGGCGAGCCCGGCGCGTACGCTTCCTCGGCCACGATGGTGATCCCCTTCTTGGCCGCGTACTCCTTGGCCGACTTGGCACCCGAGGTCCCGAAGTCGGTGTTCTCATTGATGATGGCCATCGTCTTCGGCTTGCCGAGCTTCGTGGCCATGTCCAGAAGGATGGTGGCGTAGTCGTTGGTCGTCGCGCTCAGGCGGAAGGTCCACTTCAGCCCCTGACGGGTGATGTCGTCCTTCGAGGCCACCGGGATCAGCAGAGGAACCTTGTACTTCTCGGCCAGCCGCGCCAGCGCGGCCGCGCACTTGGAGCTGTAGGGTCCGACGATGCCGGTGACCTTGTCGCTCGTGGCCAGCTTCTCGAACGCGGCCATCGACGTCTCTGGTTTGCCGGTGTCGTCCTCTTTGAGGAGCTCGACGTCGATTCCCTTCTTCTTCAGGTCCTCGACCGCGAGCGTCACGCCGTTGCTCAGATTCTCGCCGATCGGCGCTTCCGGCCCGGTGATCGAGTTCACGAACCCGATCTTCACTTTCGTCGCGCCATGCGCGAAGGAGGGAACGAACAGGGAAACTGCGATGAGGTACACGACGAAACGCTTC
>DATLWH010000513.1:0-7154 GCA_035576505.1 Thermoanaerobaculia bacterium
CGTCAGCGATCGTGACGTTGCCGCGGGCCAGCCCGGCGATGGCGAAGGCCATGGCGATGCGGTGGTCGTTGTGCGTCTCGACGGTCACCGGGCCGTCCGACCAGCCGGGTTGGATGAGAAGCGAGTCAGGACGCTCCTCGACCGTGGCACCGAGGCGGCGCAACTCGGAGGTGACGGTGGCCAGGCGGTCGGACTCCTTGACGCGGAGGTTGGCCACGTTGACGATCTCGACCGGCGAAGAGGCAAGCGGGGCGATGGCGGCCAGCGTGGGCACGAGGTCGGGCGAGGAGTTGCAGTCGAAGCGGCCGCCGCGCAACACTTCGGGGCCC
Organism: Thermoanaerobaculia bacterium; assembly: GCA_035576505.1. Taxonomy (GTDB): domain Bacteria; phylum Acidobacteriota; class Thermoanaerobaculia; order Gp7-AA8; family Gp7-AA8; genus JADGNZ01. The sequence goes on from DATLWH010000513.1 coordinate 330, forward strand.
GTGACGGTGATCTCCTCCGCGATGCCGACCTCGCATCCCATGGCCGCCAGGATGTCGAGAAAGGCGGCGTCGCCCTGCGCGGTGGGGTGGGCAAGGCCGCGCACGCGCATCGTGCCGCGCGTTGCCGCGGCGGCGGCGAACCAGTACGACGCGGAGGAGTAGTCGCCTTCGACGCGGTAGGCGTCGCGCCGGAGCGTGGCCGCGCGCACGTGCACGACGTTCCCCTGCCGCTTCACATCGGCGCCGAAGGCCGTGAGGATGGAGGCGGTGATGTCGAGGTAGGAGGCCGAGGCCAGCGACTTGAGAGTCAGGGTGATGCCGTCCGGCAGCGTGGCCCCGGCCATCATCAGCGACGAGGCGAACTGGCTGGAGGTGTCGGCGGCGATGGCGACGTCGAAGCCTCCCCTGACCTTCTTTCCTCGTATGCGCAGCGGCGGGTATCCCTCGCGCCCGACGTACTCGACCTCGGCGCCGATGGAGAGGAGCACGTCGACGAGGTCGCCGATGGGCCGCTCGTGCATCCTGGCCTCGCCCTCGAGGATGAAGCGCCCCGGCGTAAAGGCCAGCCAGCCGGTCAGAAAGCGCATGGCCGTTCCGGCGTTGCCGATGAAGACCGTCACGTCGTTGGCCGACATGCTGACGCGCGGCCCGATGGAGAGGCCGCTCTTGAATGTGCCGTCGACCTTGAACCCGATCGTCCGCAACGCCTCGAGGGCGTAGCGCGTGTCGTCGGCGTCGAGACAGTTGGTGATCGTCGTCGTCCCCTCCGCCATTGCCGCGAGCAGGAGGGCACGGACGGAGTAGGACTTCGACGGAGGCGCCGTTACGGTGGCGTTGAGGTGGAGGCGGTGTGGGATGGGTTTCATCGGATATCCAGCACCAACCCGTCATACGCCAGCCGTATCCCCCTGGGCAACGTCGCTTCCACCGTCTCGTGATCGACCTCGTGGGTCAGGTGGATGAGGAATGTCTCGCGGGCCTTGATCTTCTGCGCGGCGACAACCGCTTCCTCGATCACGAAATGCGTCGGATGGCGCGGCGCGATGCGCAGGCCGTCGAGGGCCAGGATGTCGACGCCTTCCAAGAGGCGCATCGTGGCGTCGGGGATTCCGTTGGTGTCGGTGATGTAGGCGAAGCCGCCGATGCGAAACCCGAAGATGGTCCAGTCACCGTGGGTGACCGGCAGCGGCGTGATGTCGATTCCCTCGTGTACGAACGGGCCGTCGATCTCGATCAGCTCGAGTTGCGGCTTGCCGCCGCCGATCTGCGAGTCGGACCAGATGTAGCTGAAGGCGCGGCGGATGGCCGCCGCGGTCATCGGATTGGCGAAGGCCTGGATGGCTTCCCGCTGCCGGAAGTTGAAAGGTCGGATGTCGTCGAGCCCCATGAGGTGATCGGAGTGCGAGTGCGTGAAGAGAACGAAATCGAGGCGCGGGATGGGGAACTTCAGGAGCTGCAGCCGGAGATCGGGCGAGGTGTCGATCAGAAAATACTTCCCCCCCATCTCGATCTTCACCGACTGCCGCAGCCGTTTGTTGCGCGGATCCGCGGACGTGCAGACACTACAGGCGCAGCCGATGACGGGGACGCCGGTGGAGGTGCCGCTGCCGAGGAAGGTGATTCGCATCCCCCCTGTCATCTCCCTGTCATCCCTCCGTCATCCACTCTGTCAAATTGCCCGGTGAACGCGGTTTTTTTTACAACCACTGCGCCAGGGATCACACCGTCACCCAATCAAACTCCCCTGTGACCGGATCGATCGCCATCGCCTCTCCGGTCTCGTACCACGGCGGCAGGATGGTGACCGTGGTCGAACCCGGCAGCACGAGTTTCTCGTGAAAGTGGCCGAAGACGACGTGCGTGTAGCCTTCCGCGCCGCGTGACCGGGCGTAGGTCTCCATCTGTTTGATGGGGAGCTTCGCCTTGTGCTTGAAGTTCGAGCTGGAGAGACGCCCCTCGATGCTGTCGACGAAGCTCCGGGCCATTTTCCGCGGGATGAACCGCAGCGAGAATCGGGACGCGGCGTTCTTCGAGGCAAACCGCCAGAAGCGGTAGGGGATGTCGTGGTCGTTGATCATGTCGCCATGAACGATGAGGTATTTCCGGTCGCCCGCCTGGACCGCGTACTCCATGGCCACGTCGGTGACCGACTCCTCGGCGAATGATCCGCGGAGGAAGAAGTCGCGATTCCCTTCGACGTAGTGGATCGGGAGGCCTCCGTCGCGCAGGGCGCGGAAGCGGGCGAAAACATTGGCCACGGACTGTGAATAGAACTTGGGGTGGGCGATGAGGTAGTGGAAGAGATCTCCGTTGAGGTAGAGCGCGCGCGGCCGCAGGACGGTCAGGCGATCGAGCCACGACAGGATGGGGGTTTCGTTCCCTTCCGAGAGTCCGATGTGGGAATCACCGATGACGAAGATCTGTCCTGCCGGAATCAAGCCGTGAGCTCCTCGATGGCGCGCCGCAGCTGGCAATACGACTCTTCGCTGAAGGCGCAGAAGACGACGCGCTGCAATGAGCGTGCGTGAGTCCGGAAGTCGTGCGCGGTCGCCACGAGCACGCGGCAGCAGCGTCCTTCCTCGAAGCCGAATGTGGCGGGCACGGGCGGCATGGCCACCGACCCGATGGCCAGCTCCTCGGCGCGTTTGAGGGCCGCCCACATGGCATTGCGCAGCTTGGCGTCTTCATCGCCGTCGCCCTGGCGCGGGACGATGGCGTGGATGACGAATTTGCAGAGGACGTTGCCGCCGCTGGTGACCACGGCATGCCCGACCGGCACCGGCCCGAACTCCGCCACCGGCTTGCTCGCCGAGGCCGGGTTGATGATGGCGTCGACCTTGAGGGAGGAGATGTCGGCGCGGAGGAGCTCGATGTTCATGCGGGGAGCGAGAGTGTACCGCCCCGCGGGCAGATCAGTGGGTGACGACGCGCCGCCGCGGCAGCGACGGCGGCAAGCGTGCCAGCGAGCGTTCGAACGCGCGCGGCGCGTCGCCGTTCGCAACATCATTCCTGCTGTAGACGATGGCGACGCCGTCGGGTGTCGGGACGATCGAGGGTCCGAAAGAATAGCCATCGGAGTACAGCTCAGGAACGTCGGCGGCAACGTCGAAAGGCTCCTCGAGCGGATCGCCAAATTGGTTGAGCCGAACGGCACGAACGACCGAGCGGCACGCGTCGATCCACGCGACGACGAACTCTGCCCCGTCCCATCCGATCGCGGGCGGGGTCGCACACAACCCCTCCGCATAAGAAGAGGAAGAACTAAGGACGATTCGACCGATAGGTTGCAGCCCGTCGGTCATGGTCTCTGCCACGACGAACCCGCCGCCAAACACAAATGTCACCATTCCCGCTCCGGAGGCCATTCTTACGGGTTGGTAATCATCGGTGTAACCAGGACCAAGATAGGGTAGTAATCGTGGTGACACCGGCAACAGTTGTCCGGTCGCGTCGAGCGCCGCAATACCCATTCCGGCCGGTTGCGTGGGACAGTAAACCGGCTGGCTGCAGTAGGCGAGGTTCAGGAAGGTGTAATTGACAAGGAATTTGTTTCCTGTCCACGAAACCTGAGGGGCGTGCGGTTCAGCGGTGTCCGCAGTGCCGCTTAGAACGGCAAGGGCGGGCATCCCGCCGTCTCGTTCCACGCGAGCTGCGACAATCTGGCTATGAGGCGCTTTGACATTCGACCAGACCACGAGATACGTCGAGCCGTCGGAGGCGATCGAGGTTGCGGCCTTCGGCAAATCGCTGTTCGGATCATAGAGAGGATCCGCATTGGCGGATAGAACGATCGGCGGGTTATCGAGCACCCGGCCGTCAAACGCAACCCGCTGCGCCAGCATCGGACCAGATCCGTCGTGCCAGGAGATGAGAAAGTTGTTGTTTGACGATCCGACGGCAGGCAGATCGACGAAGCCTCCGGATTGCCGCGGTCCGATCAAAACGGGAACGCCGTTGATCGAAATCGGAACGCCGTTGACCGAGGCAAAGATTCGATCCGTTCGATCGCTCCAGACCGCGATCTCATGCTCGCCCGTACGCGCGACTTTCACATCCACCTGAGCGATTCCGGACCACGAGATGAGATTCCCCTGATCGGGTCTCGTGAGGATGGAGTCGAAGCTGGAAAACGTTCGAGCCATGATGCGGTTGCTCGGCTCGGGGATCGTGATCAACGCCTTGCTCGCGGCAACAGCATCCCAGACGATGATCCGCATGCCGCCTCCCGCGGCGAATGCAGGGTAGTACCCTCTTGACGTGAGGATGAACGGCGTACGATCGAGAATGGTGCCATCAGAATCATCGACGCGGATGATGGACACACCCGCTCTGCTGCGACTGTAGGCGACTTCAAACTCGCTGCCGTTCCAGTACGCTGCTAGTCCCCCGTAAGGATCTTTCGCAATGAACGTAGGGCCGCTCACGAGATGTCCGTCGTACCCGGTCAGCAGAAACGTGAACTCGTTGTTTGCGTTTTTCCAGGCGATGAGGATTCTGTCCGGTGAAAACGCCGCCACCGCCAACTGATCCCCGATCCCCGGAAGGGGCGTGCTGGTCGCGTCTCCCGAATCGCTGATGGTTCGCAACACCGGGATGGGAGCGGCTGAGCCGAAGGGAATGTCGACGACGACGTAGTTTCCGTTATGAACGCCGACTGCGATCGGTACTCTCCCGTTGACCCACAGCGTTCGCAGCGGGACGCCATCACGGTCGAGTAGGAGCCCTGTCGCTTGCCACGTGTACCCGTCCCCCACGTCGGCGCTCCCGTCGGAGGCGACGAGCAGGTAGTTCTCGCCATGCGTGGTGAGGAAGAGGGGGGAGAGTGTCTGGGCGGAAAGGCCGGGATGGATTCGGGGTGTGGTGAGTGGTTTGCCATCCTCATCGAGGCGCTGGGTCATGAGAGGGCCGTTGACGTAGCTGCCGCCGTACGCGACGAGGTAGTCGCCTCCGGCTGAAGCGATCAACCCGGAATATGCCGCCGCGGCGATTCGGTGTCCGGCCGGCTCTGTCGATTGGCCATCGCGACCGATGCGTGATGCGTAGAGGTCAGACTCTCGTCCTCGACGGTAGTCTGCCCATATGGCCAGGAAATCGTTGCCGTTCGAGGCCACGGCCGGCGGACCCTTGACAGACTCCGCGGGGCTCAGCGGCCCCGGCGGCGTGAGCGCTGTCTCCGGCCCCAGGCGGACCTCGGCGGCCATCGCTGAGCCTACGAAAGCGACGAGAAGCGAGACGGCGATCAGGATGCGGGACATGTCAGTTAGTGGCTGACGACGCGTCTCCGCGGCGGCGCGGACGCGATCCGCGCCAGCGACCGTTCGAACGCGCGCGGCGCGTCGCCGTTGGCAGCGTCGTTCCTGCTGTACGCGATGACGACGCCGTCGGCCGTCGGCACGATCGATGGGGTATAAGAAAGAGCGTCGGCCGCGACGTCGAACGGCTCGGCATCGATCGGGTTGGCAAATCGATCGAGGCGGATGGCGCGCACGGTCGATTGGTTGCAGACCGCACCTTCGGTCCAGGCCACGACATACTCCGCGCCGTCCCAAGCGATGGCCGGGGCGCGCGTGCATGCCTGCGACCGCTGTACGACCTTGCCGAAAGAGGCCGAAACGGGCACGCCGTCAAGAGTGGCCTGCGCGGCGGTGATTTCATCTCCGGACGGCCAGACCAACGTCGACCTGCCGGCTCCGACGGCCATGGCCAGAGGCGTGATGTCTTTGTAGAGGCCGTCGAACAGCGTCGTTGCCGGCGGCACCGGTTCACGGCTGGCATCGAGGTGTAGCCCGGCGATGCCAGATAGCGGTAGGATCTTGCCGTCGAAGTAGTTCACGTGCTCGATGGAGTAGGCGAGAAAGAATCCGTTTCCCGTCCACGCCACCTGCGGTGAATGGGCAGACGTAAACGTCCACGTCGTCGCAATGTTCGCGATCGGGAACGTCGAGGAACTGAGGATGGCTCCCGCTTCCGAGAGCCGAGCCGTGAAGACATCGACCGCTGACCACGTCACGAGGAACGTCGACCCATCGAAGGCCACGCCGATATCGGACAACGTGACCGGCGGGACCTTTCGGCTCTCCAACACGATCGGCGTTGGATCGAGGATGCGGCCGTCGAAGGCAATGCGCACTGCCAGCACCTTCCAGTTGAAATTTGCGTCGATGTCGTGCCAGACGACAAGAAAGCTGCCGTTCCCTGCCCCTACACCGACAAACGATGTCGGCGGCGCGATCGGGAAGGTTACGCCGTCCAGCGCAACGGCGAGGTGCCCGGTCAGCTCGCCCCACACCGCGATCTCATGTGCGCCTGCGCGGGCCACGTGAGCGCCCGTCTGCGCCGGTCCGGACCACGAGATGAGGTTTGCGCGGTCAGGCGTAGCGGCCAACTCGGCGACGTTCGTAAAGGTGCGCCCGACGATGTCCCCGTAAAGACTGAACTGGGTATCAGGCCAGACGGCGACCTGCAGAGTGTCCGCCGAGGCGAATACCGGGGGAGAGACGCCGATCGAGTTCGAGACGCCGTTCGCGGTGAGTACGAATGGAGTGGAATCGAGGAGTGAGCCTCCTTCCGTGACACGGATGGCGAGGAGGCTCGACGGTTGCCGCCCGAAGACGAGCGCAAATGCACTTCCGTCCCACGAGGCAATGATCGGAGAGCTCCATGTTTCCGTGTTGCTGCCAGGAATCACCGCGGAGCGAATCGTCCGGCCGTCGTAGCCTGCCAGCAGGAAACCCGCGGGCTGGCTGGGCTGGCCGGTCAGCCAGGTGATGAGGATGGCATTCGGCGAAAGCGCGGCGTGGAGGGGCACGTACCCGCCCGCGAAGA
>DATLWH010000514.1:0-3560 GCA_035576505.1 Thermoanaerobaculia bacterium
GCGGCTGGCGCAGGAGAACCGGGCCGTGATCGTCAAGCCATATGGCGGCGGAGATCACAATCCATAGCGGCAACGTGAGCACGGCCAGCATGACCGCGCCGATGATGTCGATGCCGCGTTTGAGAAACGCATTCGCTCCGACGCCGCATCCGATCATGACCTCGATCAGCGGCTCGTCGCCCATCCATCCGAGCACCGACGAAGCGACCAGGGCGTCGGCAGACGACGCCAGAAACAGATATCCCCGAGGTCAGCGGATGCGCAGCAGCTCCAGGCGTCCGCGCGGCAGCGCCTCCGGCCAGACACAGATGACCTCCTCGACCTCACGGATTGCCTCGCGCACGCTCGCACTGTCGAGTCGTCCCAGCCACCGCTCCGCGACCTCCGCCTGACCGCTGCCCGCGTAGCCGATGACGCGAATTCTCTGATCGCCTGCTGTTTCGAGCACGGCCATGGCCGCGGCGATCTCCGCCGGATCTCCCACAAGGATCGTTTCCCGCGGACGCACCGGCCACACGATCCTCTGGAGCGAACGCCAAAGCGGAAAGAGCAAGCCTTCGAGGAGTGGAACCGCGAGAAGGATCGTGCGCGGCAGCGGCCTTTCCAGAACCGTCGTTCCGATCGTCACCGCCGCGATCTGGATGAGGAGTGCGACCATGAGAATCGGACGGGCGCGCAGCATGACCCGGCGCCGGTAGAACCCCGACAGACCCAACCCGGCAAGGAAGGCCGCGCCGAACAGAGAGACGATGACCGCGTCGAGCGGGAGTTTGCCCGGCGGCAGAAGCGAGCGGGTGAAGGACAGCGGAACCGTGCGGCGCAAATAGACGACCGCCGCCAGACTCGCCCACGCCACGGCGAAGTCGCCCACGATGGCGATCGTCGTCCGGAACGATCGTTCCAGAGAGCCGGGACGGATCATCCCGCCTCCGTTCCGGCGGCGATGGCGGAGAGACGGTCGAGCGTCACGGACCGCGCGTACGTGCCCGCGACCACGTCGCGAAGCCCTGTGACCTGGGTGGCGCGGCTGTCCTCATCAGCGAGAAGATCGGCCGCGGCGTGGGCAAATCCGGAGGCGGAAGACTCGATCCGCGCATGCAGCGCCAGCGGCGCCAGTCCCCGAAACGCCTGTGGGGTGCCGACGATCGCGCAGCCCCCTTCCGCCGCCTCGAGGACCTTGCCGGACTGGCCGCTCCCATAGCGCAGCGGCATGAGCGCTACACGGATATCGCGAGCGAACGCCGCCATGTCGCCGACGGGTGAGATCAGCGTCACGCCGCTCCGCCGCGCGGCCTTGCGCAGCGATTGCGGAGCGTCAGCGCCGCCGAGAATCAATGTCGCCGCGGGATTCAGCGCGCGGATGGCCGGCCAGATCTCACCGAGCAGCCATGCCGCCGCGTCGGCGTTCGCGAAGTACGCCAGTCGTCCCCAGAACCCGAAGTCATAGCGACGCGGCATGCTGTCGAGCGCCTTTGTGGCGATGCTGACCGGCACCGCCGCCGCCTCGCCGAAGTCTCCCCTCTCATCCTCACTGACGACGACGATCTGCCCGTACGCACGCGCCGCATCGCGTTCCAGATGCGCCATGCGGCGTTCTTCGATCCGCCAGAACCAGCGCATCGGAGGCGCGGCCGCATTGGCGCGCTCCTCCGCGCTGCGGCGAAGCGAGTCGACCGCGTCGAGTACCGTCCGGCCTTCGAGCGTTTTCTCTACCCACGGATGCATACGCGAGAGGATTACCACCGTCACATCGAACGGCCCGGCATCCTGCCGGGCCCGGGAGATGGCTGCATGCCAATCGTACGGCGCGGCCAGCAGACATTGAAGGGGCAGGCCATCGCGTACAAGGAGCAACGCTCCCTGCACAAGACCTTTGACGGAACGCCGCGCGGCAAAGAAGCGAAAGGGCGGCAGATCGCCGGGCAGCGTTCCACCGGGGGCAACCAGAGCCACCTCTCCGCTTCGCGCCAGCGCAGAGAGCCATATCGAGGCACGAAGGCGTTCTCCCGTGTACGAAGGCCACGGGAATCGCGACGTAATGACGAGCGCCTTCATTTAGCGGTACTTACACCTCGGCCGGAAGGAAGAAACAGGCATGGAAGACCTCGAGAAGATTATCAGATCGCCTTCTGTAGAATGCCCGCTCCATGCTTAGGTCTCGAGCGGACTGGGTCCCGCGCACCGACCAATGGCGCGAGATCGTCACACTCGCGCTCGTTCTGACTGGCGCGCTGGCTCTCCCGCTCGTCTTTCGCCGCGATCCCTCGGAGATGTTCCGTCTCCCAAAGACCCTCTTTCTTCGGGCAGAGGCGATCCTCATGGTCGGCATTTCACTGGCCGGCGTTCTCATCGGCGCTCCCATCCCTCGTCCGAACTGGCGCGAAACGTGGCAATGGTTACCGCTGGCTGCATTCGCGGCCTGCGTTCTGCTCACCCTCACCTCGACGAACCACCAGCTCAGCCTCGGCGCTCTCGGCTCGGCGGCCGCCACGATGGTGATCTTCTATGCCACTGTGGCCGCGGCCCGCTCCGGCGGTTGGCTGCTCGTCTCGATTCCGCTGGCAGCGGCGGTAACGAATGCCCTCCTCGTGATCGTCGAAGAAGCGAATCTGTGGATGCCGTTCGGAGTGCAGGCAGGCGTTCCGCACCACCTTCAGTGCGATGCGTTGATCGGCAATCCCAACGAGGTAGGCAGCTACCTCGGCGCGGCCGCTCTGGCCGCCGTTGCGGCCATCGCGGCGCGCGACGCCAAAGAGCGATGGAAGCCTGGCTACGTCATCGCCGCGGCAGTCCTCGTCATCGCCCTCGTCGCCTGCCAGACGCTGACGGCGATCATCGCCTTCGCTATGGCCGCCTTCTTCATACTCGTGATCTCGTCGTGGCGAAGGGCGCTACGCGTCGCTCTCATCACTGCGGCCACCGGTCTGCTCCTCGTGATTCTGATCGCCCCCTTCCGCCATCGCGCAACGAATGTGATCACCTGGGTGCGGACCGGCGACTACAACGCCATCTTCACCGACCGCTTCACGCCGTTTGTGGCGGCGTGGTCGATGTTCGGCGCACACCCGATCACCGGCGTGGGGCCGGGTGCGTTCGCCTGGCAGTACTACGATTACAAGATCCGCGCGGAGCAGCAATATCCGTCGCTCCGGCATGCCTACAACCGCGGCACGAACTTCGGTGAAGTCCATAACGACCATCTGCAGGCGCTCGCGGAGGGAGGAATCATCGGCTACGGCGTATTCGTATCGCTCGCCATCGCGCTCGGATATCTTTCATTCGCGACCCCGGCCAGCGCGGCCGGCTGGCGGCAGCGCTTCGCGCATCATCTGGCATTGCCGCTGGCGATCTTCTGGATCGTGTTGTCCGTGGCTCAGTTTCCGATGGAGACGACCGTGGTGCGCGCTCTGGTAGTTCACCTGGCCGCTCTCTGCGTTGGGTGGCGCAACTCGTGAGCCGCTGGAGCGCCATCGCCCGCGCCATGGCGCTGCTGCTGGTCATGGCCGCGACCGGCTATGCGCTCGACCGATGGGCGCTGCGTCCCCTTCGCTGTGGCTATG
>DATLWH010000515.1:0-10569 GCA_035576505.1 Thermoanaerobaculia bacterium
GCCGGTTTCGATGGGGATGCCCTGGTCCTTCTCGGCGTAGATCAGCAGGATCGGCGCGGTGAGGTTCGCCCAGTCGTAGGCCACCTTCTTGAATCCGCCATAGAAGCTGGCCGCGGCACCGACGTTCTTCTCCTTCGTTGCCGTGTACTGCGCGAGGGCGCCCCCCATGCAGAAGCCGATGACTCCGTACGACTTCGACGTGCACTCGGGCCGGCCGAGGAGGTACGCGCCGGCGCCGGCGATCTCCTTCTCGGCGCGCTCGGCGTCGAGCTCCATCAGCATCCGGCCGGCTTCGTCGGGCGAGGTGGTCGTCTTGCCGTGATAGAGGTCCGGTGCGATGGCGGCAAAGCCCTGGCCGGCGAAGCGATCGACGATCTGCTGGATGTGCGGTACGAGCCCCCACCACTCCTGAATGACAACGATGCCCGGCCCCTTGCCGGCGAAATATCCTTGGCAAGTGTGGCCGTTCGATGGGAATTCAACGCGCTCGCCCATGCTGGAGCCCTCCTCCGAAATCGGCGGGGATTCTAATGCAGGGACGAGCCGAAGATGCGTCCGGCGCGTATTCATGTCACAATAACCAGGATCAGGGGAGATAGGAATCACGATGACGTTGACGAAGGAGCAGGTCTCCGGCCTCGCCAAAACACCGCGCTGTCCCCGTTGCGATCTCAACAAGACCATGGGCACCGCTCTCTGCCGCAGCTGCCGGGCCAAGCTGCCCGAGAACATGAGGCTGGCGCTGGAGCGGATCCCGTCGAAAGATGCCTGGACCGTTTCCCGTGCGGTAAGCGCAGCGGCGCGATACTTCGATGTTCACTTTCAGTCGATACGCAACTTCGGCGGCGGCCGGCAGAGGTAGAGGTCGCTTAGTTGCTGGTTGCTGAGCCAGAGGTTTCAGAGTTGCTGGGTTGCTTGGTTGGTTGCTGAGTAACCCTGCAACCAAGCAACTCTGCAACCCGGTACGGAGCAACCTACTGATTTCGCTCTGTGCGTTCCGCCAGATCCGCCAGATCGTCGATGTGCGCTTCGCGCGCTTTGGCAACGATCGCGTCGGGATGCGTGTGCGACTGGAGCGTGCGGGCCCAGGCAGCTGCCAGCGACGCGCGCTTCATCCGCGGCGAGGCCTCGTTCCACTTATGCAGATCGGCGATGCGAACGATGGCGCCGGCTTTCCCGGCCCGGACGGTGGCGATCGTCTGATCGGACGTCGCATCCGGTTTGAATTCGATCTCATACAAGGCTGTCTCGTTCGGCGCGGGCGAGCCTGCCAATGCGCGATGCGCCGCGACGGCATCACCAAACGTCAGATCGATTGCCGTGCCGGTCTGGGCCGGCGCGTCGACGGAGACGCGCAGGAGCCACTTGGTGGCGTCGAGCGGCGCGGCTGACGCCTCGAGCTCGACGTGCAGATCAGCAGGAGGGCGTTCCGGCGCGGCGAAGTGCTGCACGATCGCGGCGGCGTCGATCGCGCGCGGGGACTCGCCGTGCGCGATCGCCTCCTGGATCGCCACGAAGTTCCTGACGGGAGGTTCCGCGGGAAGTGCCTTGCGTTCTCTGGTGGTGGCATCCTTGGCAAGCGAACGTTCCGGTGCGAAGCCAAGGCGGCCGCCGGCGGCTCCCGCCGGCGCTTCCTGCTCTAGGGCCGGGGAAGGCGGCGGAGCTACAGCCGCGGGTGCCGGTGCCGACGCCGCGTTGGCCACGATCGCCGGTTCGCTTTTCGCGACTGGCGCGTCGCGTTCAAGAGAGTCGGCGTAGGCCGGGCTGCCGGTGGCCATCCCGACGGACTCGGCGTGTTTCGCTTCCGCGATCTGTTCGGCCGGCACCGCTGCAATACTCCGCGGCGGAGGCGTCCTGGGCATCGGCGGAAGATCGGCGCGCAACTGCGGGCGGGCGCTCCCCGGTTCAGGTGGTGTGCTCGGTAGAGCCACGGCCGGGCGAGGCTCCGGAGCGCTGGCCCGTTCCGACAATAGAGCCGCCGGTTGCTGTCCGGATTCGGTTCGCGAGAGAAGATGGAGCACCAGGTAAAGCGACGAGACGAGCAGAACAATCGACGCGGCAATGCGGAGATTGAACATCGCCGCCTTCCGCAGTTGCGCCCGCTCGCTCTCCGGCTTGAACCCGAGATGCGCTGGAATGTCGTTCTTGATGCGGTCAGCCAGACCGGCGGGCGGCGTTGCCACCGGCGCCATGGCCAGCTTTCGCTGCAGATCAGCTTTGCGGTTCCGTGTCATTGTCTTTCTTCCTCAACGTTCCCGCCGAGGGCTTCTTCCAACAGAGAGAACGCTTTGTGCAGCCGCTTGCGGATCGCCACGGTGGTGATGTCTTCGATCGCGGCGATGTCCTTGACTGCCAGACCGCCCCAGAAGTGCGCGGTCACGGTGAAACGGAGATCTTCCGGCAGCCTGAGAACGGCCGCCCGGAGGTGCTCATCCTCTTCCGCATGGCTCAGCACGTCGTCGGCGGCCGGCGCACCATCCCGCATCTCCGGCGCATTCTCGTCATCGAGCGATTTCATCAGCCGCGGCCGCCGGATGTGGTTGAGAAACGTCGTGTAGCCGATGCGGTAGAGCCAGGTGAAGAACTGCGATCGCCCGTCGAACCCGGGCAGCGCTTCCCACGCCTTCCGGTATGTCTCCTGCGTGAGGTCGGCAGCAAGCTCGCGGTCGCCGCAGAGCCGGAAGAGCGAGGCGAAAACGGAGGAGTACGTGCGGTCGACGAGCTCTTCCGCGGCGGTGCGGTCGCCCCCGCGGATTGCGGCAAGAAGGCGGTTTTCCTCGTTCCAGGAGGGGATCACCGGTTCACGCTCCGGCCGCCGGACCGGAAAGGGTGCAACATTGCTCACCCTGATTGGACACTGCTCTGCGACATTTCGAAACCACGGTTTGGGTATCCTATCCGACCGATGAAACGTTCCCTGGCCATCCTTCTCCTGTTCGCTGCCTGCCGCTACGAGCCTCCCGCCGGCACGATCGACGGCTCCTCACATCAGAAAGAGATCGAAACGTGGCGCGCGAACCGCGCGGCGCGGCTGCAGGCAGCCGACGGCTGGTTGGCTTTGGCCGGTCTCTACTGGCTCAGCGAAGGGAACAATGACGTTTCGCTTCCTTCGAAGCCTCCCGTGCCGGCGCAGTTCGTTCTTCGGGACGGCAACGTGACGCTACTGTCGAATCCATCGCTGACGATCAGCGGGAAGCCGGTGGCGACCGCCGTCGCGTTGCACAACGATACGGAGCCGCAGCCGACCGTGGTCCATTCCGGAACGCTCTCCTTCGAGGCCATCCGCCGCGAGGACGCCGCACACGGGCCGCGCTTCGGTATCCGCGTGCGCGACACCGACTCCGAGGCGCGCAAGCATTTCCTCGGGCTGGAGTACTTTCCGGTCGATGCCGGCTCTCGCGTCGAGGCGCGCTTTGAGCCGTACAACCCGCCAAAGAAGATCCCCATCACGAACGTTCTGGGCATGACCAGCAACGAGGTCTCGCCGGGCGCGCTCGTTTTCACGCTGCAGGGCCGCGAGTTCCGCATCGATCCGATTCTGGAGCAGGGAGAGACGGACTACTTCATCATCTTCAAAGACGCGACGAGCGGGAAAGAGACGTATGGCGCGGCCCGCTACCTGTACGCGCATCCACCGGACGCAAGCGGAAAGACGATCGTCGATTTCAACAAGGCCTACAACCCGCCGTGCGCGTTCACTCCGTACGCCACATGCCCTCTGCCACCGCCGCAGAACCGGCTGCCAATCCGGATCGAGGCGGGGGAGAAGAAGTACGCGGGCGGGCACTAGGCGCGGTTACCAGGTCTCGCGGTTGCGGTCTCGGGGTCGATGGAGAGCGTTTCTAACGAAGAACAGCGCTGCCGCGTGACCGCGCTACCGCGAGTTCCGTTCATCCGCCAGCACCTGCGCTACGCAGGCGGTGACGTTCTTTCCTGTCCGGATGTCGAGGAATTCGTTCGGACCGTGGGCGTTGCTGTGCGGCCCCAGGACGCCGGTGATGAGGAACTGAGCGTTGGGGAAGCGCTGCCCCAGCATCCCCATGAACGGGATCGAGCCACCTTCGCCCCACGTCGCGGCGGGCTTGCCAAAAAAGCTCCTCGATGCGGAGTCGATCGATTTCTCGAGCCATGGATCGACCTTCGGAACTTCCCAGCCGCCGGCGCCCTTCTCCGGCTCGAACTCGACGTGAGCGCCGTACGGTGGGTCGCTCTCGAGGAGCTCTTTCAGTTTCTGGTCGAGACTCGAGGCGTCGAGCGTAGGCGGGACGCGCAGCGAGATCTTGAGGGAGGTCTTCGGACGGAGAACGTTCCCACCCTGTACGAGATCGGGCAGGCCTGCCTGACCCGTGTACGACAGCATGGGGCGCCACGTCCGATTCAGAAGTTGCTCGACGGGATCGCTCGTCATCGGCCGCATGCCCGGGAGGAGCGGGAACTTGTTGTAGATCTCGTCCCCAAGAATGCGCGCGGTCTCGCGAACCTCGGCCAGGCGGTCGGGCGGGACTTCGGCATGCAGCCACTCCGGAATGATCCGGCCGGTCTGTGCCTCTTCGAGGCGGTCGAGGAGGATGCGCAGAATGCGGAAGCTCGAAGGCACGATGCCACTGGCGTCGCCGGAGTGAACGCCCTCGGTGAGGACTTCGACGGTGAGGTTGCCGACGATCGAGCCACGGAGCGAGGTCGTCATCCACAGTTGATCGTAGTTGCCGCAGCCGCTGTCGAGACAGATGACGAGGCGGGGCGTGCCGATCTTCGAGGACAGAAGGTCGATGTAGGCAGGGAGATCGACCGAGCCGCTCTCTTCGCAGCACTCGATGATGACGACGATGCGCGCGTGGGGCGTGTTCTGCTGCTTGAGGGCGCGAATCGCTGAGATTGCCGCGAAGATCGCGTATCCGTCGTCCGCGCCGCCGCGGCCGAAGAGCCTGCCGTTGCGCAGCACGGGCGTCCAGGGGCCAAGACCGTCGTCCCAGCCGACCATGGCCGGCTGTTTGTCGAGGTGTCCGTACATCAGCACGGTGGAGGAACTGTCCCCATCAACTTCGATGAAGATGAGGGGGGTGCGGCCTTCGATTTCGTGCGTCTCGATCCGCAGCCCATCGATCTGTTGCTCCTCGACCCAGGCGCGCGCCAGAGCGACCGCCTGCCGCATGTGACCGTTTTCCTGCCAATTGGGGTCGAAGAGGGGAGACTGGTTGGGGATGCGGATGTATCGTTGGAGAGCGGGAACAATCGAAGCGTCCCATATCTGGCCGACGCTCGTGGCGATCTGGTCTGAATTCATCGAGTTACCTTCCGTCGGGGTGCTGGCGAGGGCGGAGGATAGCACCGGTTACGCGGGGTCGGAGGGGAAACCGCACAACACGGCCCTCTAAGTTTAGCGACACCTTTCCGCTACTACATCGGGTATGATCAGGGAAACGAATGGGTTCGTTGCAGAAAACTCTGATGTCTCGAAAGGAAGCACGTACTTTTCCGTTTCGTGGTATCGTCGCAGCATCTCGTCCATAATTATCGACTCGCAACTTCCGAGAGAGAGGAAGAGGAACGCGGTCGTGCTCGATCCGAACGTGCTGGAAACCATGAAAGCTGCCCCCTCGACCATGCCGGCCGCGGACGTGGACGCCCCGCTTCTCTCTTTTGTTCCTGAGGAACTGCCGCAGGAGGACATCGGCGAGTTGTACGTGCGTCATCGGCCTCTGCTCCTCCACGTGGGCTGCCGCAAGTTCCGCATTCCTGAATCGGAAGCGGAATCGCTGATCCAGGAAGTCTTTCTGTCGTTCATGACGACGACGACGAAGGTCGAGAACATCCGGGCCTGGCTGGTGGCGGCGATGTGCAACGCCAGCCGGCACTACTGGCGCGGCCAGGGCCGCACCGAGGGATTGCCGGAGGACTTCGAAGATCAAACCGATCCGTCGTCTACCGGCATCGCCGAAAAGTTGGCGATGATCATCACGATGCAACAGGCGCTTGACTACCTGCAGCCGCGCTGCCGCGAGACGCTCTACCTGCACTACTACGAGGGCCGCTCGGCGAACGATGTGGCGATCTCTCTCGACACGACATCGCGCTACGCGGAGAAGCTGATTCACAATTGTCTCAAACGGGTACGGGAAATCTATCTCAGCATCACGGCGGTAAAGCGATGATGATCGAACAGCATTACGATGAAGAGGTGCTTGCCGGCTTTCTCGGCGAGCCGATCGACTCCGCGGCGCGGGACAAGCATCTCGCAAGCTGTTCTCTCTGCAAGCGGACGCTCGACTCTCTCCGCGGTACTGCCAGCCTGCTGAAGCACGAGGAAGTTTGGGAGCGGCAGTCGTTCTCCAGCACACCCCGTCCCGAGACCTTGGCCTTCCTGCGCGGCGTCCAGAAGACGATGAGCGACGAAGACGTCGTCGCCGAAATCTATGTCAAACAGCTCCTGGCCGGTTCCCGTGACGGATGGGCGCCGAGACTGGCTGAGCATCCTGAGTGGCGGACGGCGGGCGTGGTGAGGAAGCTGATCGCGGCGACGGACCGCTATAACTACAGCTCACCGCTCGATGCCGTGGAACTGACGCGGATCACGACCGCGATCGCGGAATCGTTGCCCTCGTGTCATGGTCGCGATTCACTCCTCGCGGATGCCTGGCGCGAGCATGCGTACGCGCTGACATACACGAGCTCCTATCGCGAAGCACTCGTGGCCTTAGATGCCGCGGAGATTGCTGCCCGTCACGGCGCGACCGAATTCGATCATGGGCGCCTGACGTTGATGCGCGCCCTCATCTACCGGTTGCAGGACCGGCCGGCAGATGCGGCTGCTCTGGCTCATTCGGCTGCTACGATATTCCATGGGTTCGGTGACATCGGGAAGTTTGTGTCTGCGCGGATGACAGAAGCGATCGTCCTGTACGACAGCTCGCGATACCGCGAGGCGCTTTCGGTCCTTCAGTCACTGAGCAGGTTCGAGTCGGCCATGGAGACATCGAGCCTGGCCATGGTGCTCCACAACCGCGCTCTCTGCTACCGAGAGCTTGGGGATTTCGATCTCTCCGAAAACCAGTTTGTCAAAGCTGTCAGCCTCTTCGAACAGATTGGTGCCGATGCGATGCGCAACAAGGCACATTGGCACCTCGCGCGTGTTTTGGTTCGGAAGGGAGACCATCAGCGAGCATTGCCGATGTTCGAACGCCTGCGTCTCGCGTTTGCCGAGCTCGGCATGCCACATGAGATGGCTTACATCTCCGTCGACATGGCCGAAACGCTGCTGGTTCTCCATCGCACCGCCGAGGTCGCAGAGCTCTGCCGGTCGGCAATGGACTTCTTCACTGCTCAGAAGATTACTGATGGGCCGGGCGCGCTGACTGCGCTCGCCTACCTGCATGAGGCGGCGAAGAGTGGTCAACTGACCATCAAAGACGTGTCCGATGTCCGTGGCTTCTTTGACAGCCTCAAGAGTCAGCCGACACTTCTTTTCGCCAGACCTCTACCTGATTAGGGCTGATTAGCCCTCCTTAGGGTAGGGAAATTCCTTCCTGAGACACTCCTAAGGCAAGGGCGCCCTCCCAAACACGATACCTGCGCGAGCAGGTCAGGAGGGTCTATGCGTCGTTTTACGCTACGTGCCGTAATCTTTGCCTGCTTTCTATCGCTTGCGGCGCCAGCTTTCGCATCGCCGCGCCCCGATACGTCTGCTTTCGATCAGTTTCTCAGCCGGATCATTCGTGCGGTGAGACACATTCTTCCGCTCGACACCGTTGACCCCACATATCCCAAGCCCTGAGCGAACCCTCTTCGCGCCCTCCCGTACAATACGCGGACTCGGCCTCTCGGGAGGGTACGCGTGTCGGTCGTGTTGTCGGTTCGGGATGTGGTGAAGACGTTTGGTGCGGTGCGGGCGGTGGACGGGATCTCGTTCACCGTCCAGAAGGGCACGATTACCGGACTGCTCGGCCGCAACGGCGCCGGGAAGACGACGACCATCCGGATGATCACCGGCGTCTTCTTCCCTGACTCCGGATCGATCGAGTGGCTCGGCAGCGAGCGTGATGCGCGTGACCGCATCGGCTATCTTCCGGAAGAGCGCGGGCTCTACCGGCAGATGAAGGTCAAGGAGCACCTTCTTTTTCTCGCTGAGATCAAAGGGCGTCGCGGTACTTCGGTCGTCCAGGCGGCGGAGCGGTGGCTCAAGCGTTTTGAGTTGTGGGACAAGCGGGACGCCAAGGTCGAGGAGCTTTCGAAGGGCAACCAGCAGAAGGTCCAGCTCATCGGGACCTTGCTGCACGATCCCGATCTCATCATCCTCGATGAGCCGCAGTCAGGCCTGGATCCAGTCAACATGCTCCTGGTCCGCAACCTCCTCCGTGAGCTGAAGGAAGAGGGGAGGACCATCCTGCTTTCGACGCACATGATGGCCGAGGCCGAGAGAATGGCTGACGAGATCATCCTCGTGCACAAAGGGAAGGTTGTCCTCGCCGGTGCGCTCGATACGGTCCGCGACTCTTTCGGCAAGAACACGTTGCACATCGATTACGAAGGTGACGGTTCCTTCCTCGAAGCGCTCCCGCAAGTCAGGCGCGCCACGATCGTCAACAACGCCGCCGAGCTCAGCCTCGTGGAAGGGGCAGATCCTCAGCGCATCCTGGAAGCAACCATGGGGCGGCTGCGCATCCGCAGATTCGAGCTTGCCGCTCCCTCACTCGAGGAGATCTTCATCGAGCAGGTCGGGGCCGAGACGATGGAGTCCATTCGATGAACAAGATGTTCGCAATCATCAAACGCGAGTACCTCCAGGCCGTCCGGAAGAAGATGTTCATCTTCATGACTCTCTTCTTTCCGGTCCTCATGGCCGGGCTCTTCATCGTGCCGACCCTCGTGGTGGCGAAGGGCATGGGCGGCAAAAAGGTGGCCGTCATCGACGGGACCGGCGCGCTGCGCGGCTCGTTTTCCCATCGCATCGAGCCGGAGGTCCCCGATCCGAAGAAGGCACTCTCCGGACAGAACAAGGGAGAGCTGCCACAGTCGCTCGACGTCGAGTATGTCGATGCGAATCGGCAGCCCCGACTCGACGCCGCGACACGTCCGTACCTCGACCGCCTCTACCTCGACAAAGACTCTGGCAATCGTCTCGACGCTGTTCTGCTGATTCCGTCTAACGCGTTCGCGGGTAGCGATGCGAAGATGACCTACTACAGCCGCTCCTCGGCCGATCTCATTTCTCTGGAGCGACTCGGGTCGATCGCCAACCGGGCCGTTCAGCGTCAGCGGCTTGCCGCGCGCGGCATCGATCCGGCGGTGGTCGACACCCTCACGCGGGAGATTCCGATTGACAGTGTGCAACTCTCCAGGAGTGGGCAGCAGAAGAAAGGGAATGAGGCCAATTTCATCATCGGCTTCATCTTTGCCGGCCTCCTCATCATCCCTTCGTTCATCTACGGCCTGGAGACGATGCGCGGCATCGTCCAGGAGAAGAGCGAGCGCATCGTCGAAGTCCTCATCTCCTCGATGTCGCCGCGCCAGCTGCTCACGGGCAAGATCCTCGGTGTGGCAGCCGTGGGCCTCACGCAGGTCACGGTCTGGCTCACCATCATCGCCGCCGCCGGCTCCTTCGGCGCAGCCAGCGCGATGATGGCCGGCTTCGACATCTCACAGTTCCTGCGGCCGATGGTTTTCGTCTACTTCGCTCTCTTTTTTCTCCTCGGTTACCTGACGTTTGTCTGCATCTACGCCATCGCCGGGGCCGCCTGCAACACCGATAAAGAAGCGCAGCAACTCGTCGCACCGATCCAGATGGTGATGATGCTTCCCTGGTTTGTCATGTTCGCGATCATCACCAACCCTGACTCGTCCTTTGCCGTCGCGCTGTCCCTGGCGCCCGTCTACGGGCCAATCACGATGTTCGTCCGGACGCTCGTCTCCGAGCCCCCCGCGTGGCACATCGTCGTCTCGATCGGCGTTTCGATCGCAACGATTGCTGCCTTCTTCTACGTGACAGCCAAGATCTTCCGCGTCGGTATCCTTTCGTACGGGAAGCGGCCGACGATTCCTGAGTTGTGGCGGTGGATCAAGGTCGCCTAGCCGGCACGGCCGGCAGCGTTGGTTGCCCGAGGCTCGGCCAACAGTGGCGCGCCAAACGTTTTGCCGCGTAGGCTCCTGGGCAGGCACGGCCTGCAGCCTTTGGTTGTCCAAGGGTCGGCCGCCATCTTCGCGTGATCGTTTCTGCCGCCCGGTTGCCCAGGCGCCTGCTCCGGGCTACCTCATGACGCCACTTTCACGAAGCCCTCGAGGCCAATGAGCGCCGCCACCGAACCGGCCGCAGCGCATACGCTATGATCCGTGCTCACTCCACAATCAGGGGGCCGCGCGGATGGAGATCAAGACTCTCAACGACATCTACACCGTCACCTGCACGCTGGAACGTCCGGCGGCGACGAAGTACAAACGCGAGGGCCGTTGGGTCGACACCAGCGTCGCCGAGTTTCGTGACACCGTCCGTTACGTTGCCACAGGTCTCCACCTTCTTGGTCTCAAGTCCGGCGACCGCGTGGCCATCCTCTCGGAAAACCGGCCGGAGTGGGCCAT
>DATLWH010000516.1:0-5303 GCA_035576505.1 Thermoanaerobaculia bacterium
GCCAGAAGAATGAATCCGCAACAGGCGAGTAGGGGACCGACGATCAGCGGCAGCCGCGGCCCGAAGCGATAGGCCAGGCCGCCTGTCCATCGCGAGAGGATCGTAAGCGTGGCTACGAACGGAAGAAACGCTGCTCCAGCCTGTGCCGGCGAGTAGTGCTGCACCTGGATCAGGTTGAAGGGGAGCAGAAACGTCACCGTCGAAAGCGCGCCGTAGAGCAGCAACGTCAACAGGTTCGCCCCGCTGAAGACGCGGGAACGAAACAGAGTGAGCGGCATGATCGGACTCTCGACCCGGCGCTCCAGGGCCACGAAGGCCGCGAATGCAATCGATCCGAGCAGCAGCGACCCGATCACGAGGGAGCTTCGCATTCCGCGAGAGGGCGCCTCGATCATTCCGAACGTGAGCGCGGCCAGGGCGGTGGTCACCAGGAGTGTGCCGCCCCAGTCGATCCGTCCGGGCTCCTCCTCCGAGGCCCGGTCCGGCGACATGGAAAACCAAACGATCAGCAGTGTGATCGCCGCGATCGGAAGATTGATGTAGAAGACGGCGCGCCACGACACCGCCTGCACCAGCCAGCCGCCGAAGAGAGGGCCGGCGATGACGCCCAGCGAAGTGAGTGACGACCACGTGCCGATGGCGCGGCCTCGCTCATTGGCCGGAAACGTGGCCGTGATGATGGCCAGGCTGCCCGGAACCAGCAACGCCGCGCCGATACCTTGAAGTGCGCGCGCGGCGATGAGCTGCTGGGCGTTGGCCGCGGCGCCACAAACGGCGGAGGCGATGGCGAACGTGGCAATGCCGATGGCGAAGACCTTTCGACGGCCGAGGTGATCGCCGAGCGCGCCGCCCGCGAGGGTCAGCGACGACAGCACCAACAGGTAGGCGTCGACGATCCACTGTGCATCGCTGACGGTGACGCCCAACGAACGCTGCAGCACCGGAATGGCGATGTTGACCACCGTCCCGTCGATGAAGGCCATGGAGGAGCCCAGGATGGCTGCCGCCAATGTCCAGTTGCGGCTATGTCTCGAGCTCACTGCCATGATGTCCGCCAATCGCTTACTTCAGCCACGCTCTGGCCACCTCCGATGGGCTCTGCTTGTCTCGGTCGATAGCCAGGTTCAGTCGGCGCATGGCCGGCGCATCGAGACGGCCTTCGAGGGATGCCAGTGCGGCCGGACCGGCGGCGCATTTCGTTCCGAGGTCACGACGCACGACCAGCGCGGCATCGTATGGCGGAAAGAAGTGGCGATCGTCGGCCAGGACCGTGAGACCGAGTACATCGATCAGTCCGTCGGTGGAGTTGCCGGCGATCAAGTCGATCTCTCCCGCGGCCAGCGCCCGATACGTCAGTCCCAAATCCATCGTTCGCGGCGCCTCGGCGAAACGAAGTCCGTAGTACTGCAGCAGTCCATTCCACCCATCCGGCCGTTCCACGAACTCGTAGCCGAAGCCCGGGCGGAACGTGGCGCTGACCCGACCGAGGTCGGAGATCGTCTTGAGCGAGAACCGTCGCGCGTCGCTCGTGCGAACGATCATGGCGAACGTGTTCTCGAACCCGAGCGCCGGTCCCCACGAGAGCCCGCGTGTTCCGTAGTCGGCTGAAACTCTTCTCATGACCGCCGTGCGATCGCGTATGGCCTCATGATGAAGGATGGCGGTGAGCGCGGTCCCGGAGTACTCGGGATAGACGTCGAGCGATCCCGCGGTGATGGCCTTGTCGCAGACGAGCGTGCCGCCGAGGTCGAGTTTCCGCTCCACGGCGCAGCCGGCGCGCTCGAGCCGCTGCGCCACGATCTCGCCCAGGACCACGGACTCGGTGAAATTCTTGGAACCGACGACAATCGGTTTCTGTTTTGAGCAGGCAGCGACGACAAGAACGGCGAGAGTTACAAGAATCCGTGCGCGGCGCATGGAGACATTCTCGCAGGCTTGGAGGCCTGCCCGCCGAACGCTCACACGCCCAGTCGTCTGGCAGCCAGCCGCTCCAGGGCGCCGAAGAGCAGATCGGCCGCCACGGCCAGCGCTGCCGCCGGCAGAGCGCCCGCGAGGATGCGAGTGCTGTCCACCATGGCCACGCCGCGGAAGATCAATGTCCCCAGCCCTCCGCCGCCGACGGCCGCGGCGATCGTGGCCACGCCGATGGCGATCACCGTGGCGATGCGAATGCCTCCGAAGATCGACGGCAGGGCCAGAGGGAGATCGATCCGCATCAATCGCTGGCGCTCAGTCATTCCCAGCGCCGTGGCCGCCTCCCGGATCAACGGATCGACGCCGGCAATTCCGGTCACCGTGTTCCGGACCACCGGCAGAAGCGAGTAAAGAATCAGAGCGACGATGGCGGTGCGGATGCCGATGCCGCCGATCAGAGGCAACGGAATGAGGAATCCGAACAGCGCCAGCGACGGAATGGTCTGAATCATGTCGATCAGGCGGAGGACGACGCGTCCCGAGCGCGGATTCCGGATGCAGGCGATGCCGATGGGAATGCCTGCGGATGTGGCCACGATCATGGCCACTCCGACGATGAGCAGGTGCTGCGCTGTTGCGTGAACGACCTCGGCACTCAGATCGCTCATGGCGCCTCCGGGATTCGGGCGGCGTCGAGAAAGCGATGGATGAGCGGATGCGCGGATCGAACGAAGTCGCCGGCCGGGAGGTCCGCGACGATGGCTCCGTCTTCGATCAGCACGATCCTCTGCGCCACGCGAAGCGCCTCGGCGACATCGTGCGTGACGAACAGCAGGGTGACGTTGCCGCCGTCGCGCAGGGCGACGAAGGCATCCTGAAGATCGCGGCGAACGATAGGATCGAGAGCGCTGAATGGCTCGTCGCAGAGCAGCAGCGGCGGAGCGGCCACCATGGCCCGGGCGATCCCGACGCGCTGCTGTTCGCCTCCGGAAAGCGAGCGTGGAAATCGTCCAGCGAAACGAGCGAACGGTATGTCCAGACGTTCCAGCAATTCCGCGCTCGCCTGCCGGATGCGCTCGTCCGGCCAGCCCAGGAGGCGCGGAACGGTGGCCACGTTCTCAAATACCGTCCGATGAGGAAACAGCGCCGGAGCCTGCAGGATCGTACCGATGCGCCGCCGGCGCTCGGCCAGTCCCGATCCACGAAGCGGAACGCCATCGATGACCACCGTTCCGCTGCGCGGCTCGGCCAGCCCGTTGAGAAGCCGAAGCAGCGTCGTCTTGCCCGCCCCGCTCCTCCCAATCACCGCCACCGACTGCCCCGGATCGATCCGCAGCGAGACGTCCCGTACGATGGCGTCCCCGTTCGATCCAACCACGGTCGCTCGATCGATGAAGACAGAAGAGCCCATGAGGCGATTGTAGTGTGGGGTGGTGGGGAGGAGCGTAGCAGACGTTGGTTGAATGGATTGGTGGATGTGAACGGCATCGGACCGATGACCTCCTGAATGGTTTCAGGTGGTCGGGGGTTCAAAATCCCCCCTGCCCCGACCAAACGGACCTCTCCGCATTCAACGAGTTCGCCGCATCACCCTTACCCCACTCAGCAAACGTTCCTAGCTTGACCCAGTAAAAAACCGCACGGATCGCGGAAGGTGCGCGTTACCATGGCAGCATCCCATGAAAACCGAGGGCCGCATATGGCGCATCTGGCGCCGGTTGCGTTTTCGTTACGACGTCTTCATCTCCTACGCGCATAAAGACATCAGCTACGCCCGTGGCCTTCGCAACCTCCTACGCCAAGTCGGGTTCACTTGCTTTCTGGATGAAGAGGAGGTCCAGCCGGGCGACAAGCTGCGCGAGACTCTCATCAAGGCTCTGGATCGAACCGCGACGTTGGTCGTGGTCGGGACGGCAACGGCAAAGGAGTCGTCGTTCGTCCTGCTGGAAGTGCAGTACTTCGCGTCGCTTCCGTGGTCGGAGGATCACATCCTCCCGATCAACGTCGATGGTGCCGCCAGGGACGCGTCGTGGGTCACGGTACCGAAGCGCGAGGACGAAATCGTCTGGATCGAATCGAACGGCGGCGACAGTCCAACGCCGTCCGTGATCGAACAGATCGAGAGGCGCTTCGACTTCTGGAAGCGCCAGACCGTCAGCCGACTCGAGACCCTCGCGGTCGCGGCGGTGTTCGCGATCGTCACAATTGGTTCAGCAATCATCATCAATGGGCAGATCGAACGCGAGCGCGTAGCCAAGCAGGATGCGCAATTCGAACAGGCGCTCGCCGAGCTAGCGAAGGCGCAGGAGCGAAAAGCTCGAGCCGCGGCCGAGTCAGCGAAGGCGCAGGCGGAAAAAGCTCAGGCCGCGGCAGAGTCGGCGCAGCAGATCGCCGACGAACGCAAGATCTCGCTTGATCAGGAACAGGGCCGGCTCGAGCTGCTGCGGGGCGATCGACCGCGGGCCCTCGTTTCGCTGGCTGGCGCCTACAGCGCTCGCCCGAAGGATGATGTGATCCGCTACCTCGTCGCCAGCGCTGCACGCGGGCTGGAGACTAACATCAAAGCCAGCTTCCCCGTCGGTATCACAGACGACGCCGAAATCTCACCCGACGGAACGCGCGTCGCGACCCTGCGAAGGCCTCCCGGCTTGTGGGATGCGCGCGGCGGCGCCGCGGCGACGCTGCAGCGATCCGGCAAGGATGCTTGGTTAACTCTTGCGCGATTCGCCGACAGCGGCCGCCTGCTGCTCACAGCCGGCGATAAGGGACTCAGCGTTTGGCGGGCAAGCGACGGCGCTTGGCTGCGCGATCTGCGCCCGTTCGCGAACACGCGTGTGGATGACGTCGCGGCGCCGCCCGACGGGAGGCGCGTTCTGGTGAGCACCGAAACGGACGCCTACGTCGTCGACGTCCACACAGGAGCTGCCAAGTCGCTCGGGCCAGTCGCACATTGCCGCCGGATGATTCCGTGCGAGAATAGCAATCTGCTCTTAGCGCCCAACGCCCGAATGTGCGGCGTCATCGGCACAGACGGCGCCATCCGCCTATTCCGCCTGTCCGATGCCACGGCGCTTCGTTCGTTCGACTCCGCCGCTCTGGCGAGCGCGCTTCATCGCCAGTCGTCCGCGGTCGGCGTCACCGCCTCTTGGGCTGCGCTCTCGCCGGATGGCTCGACACTCGCGGTCACTTCCGGTCCCGGAGACGCGATCGCGCTGTTCGACACCACGTCCGGAGCCGTTCTCGCAACTCTCGCCGACACGCATAAGGATTCGACGAACAACGTGGCCCGTTCGTCCGGCAGCCTGCAGTTAGTGTTCGCCGGCAACATGCGTCTGGTGGTCACCGCAATCGGCGAGATCCTCGTTTGGGAGGATTTCGACGGCGAGCGG
>DATLWH010000517.1:0-4595 GCA_035576505.1 Thermoanaerobaculia bacterium
GGCATCCTTCCGACCGGCGCCGACACGAATGTCTATAAGACCAGGCCCATCGGCTGCGGGCCTTACAAGCTCGTCGAATACCGCCCTGACGACCGGCTGGAGTTCGAGGCGTTCGATCAGTGGCACGGCGGCGCGCCGAAGATCAAGCACATCACGGTCCGGATCATCCCGGACGCGACCACGCGCATCCTGGAGATGCGCCGCGGCACGGTGAACTTCGAGGTGAACCAGATTCCATTCGAGAATGTGGCGGAGTTCGAGAAGAACCCCGACTTCACCGTCGTGAAGAGCACCGGCTCTGTTTATCAATACCTGGCCTTCAACCTTCAGGACCCGGCGCTGGCCAAGCCGCTGGTGCGGCAGGCCATCGCCCACGCCATCGACCGTGAGCGGATCATCCGCGACATCCAGCGCGGATTCGCGCAGCCGACCGAGACGATGCTGGCCGAGGGGCACTGGGCGCGCGCGACGAACCTGCCGACCTATGCCTACGATCCCGTGAAAGCGAAGCAACTGCTGACGCAGGCAGGCTACCCCAATGGCTTGAGTCTCGTCTTCAAGACGTCGACCGACGCGGAGGCCAACTCACGCGCGCAGGTGATCCAGGACATGATGAAGAAGGCCGGGTTCAACGTGTCCATCCAGTCGAACGAGATGTCGACGTTCTTCGCCGACATCAGCAAGGGCAACTTCCAGATGTACTCGCTAACGCGCAACGGGATCTCGGACCCCGATTTCTACTACGTTCTCTTCTATTCGAAGAACACGCCACCCAACGGACAGAATCGCGGCTACTACGCCAATGCGCGTCTCGATCAGCTGGTACTGGAAGGTCGCGTCACGTTCGACCGGACCAGGCGCAAGCCGATCTATCAAGAGGTCCAGCAGATCGTCGCCACCGACCTCCCCTATCTCTCGCTCTACATGCAGTCGAATGTCGCGGTGATGCGGAAGAACATCAGCGGCTATGTGCAGTATCCGGCCGGTTTCTACACGTCGATTCCGCAGATGACGATGAAGTGAGGCCTCCGGCCGTCAAACGGCGACACCCTCGCAGCCCGACGTCGGCCAGGGGGTGCCGACGTGCGAGAGTGCCGCCGCTTCACGGCCGGCCGTCAAACGGCGACACCCCCGAGCCCGGTGTGCCGGCCAGGGAGCCGACACGCGAGGATGCCGCCGTTTCACGGCCGGATTCGCAGTAGCGATCAAATGGGATACGTCCGTGGCCCGAAAAGGTCACGACTGCGCAAGCCGGCTTGGGCTATGCGCGAGGAGGAGAGCGAGGATCGGACGGTGTGGCGATCACCAACAGCGCCGGCGTGGGCAGCATCTGCTCCACGCGCGCGATTGCGATGAAACCGGCCACGAGGATCAGCAGCGACACGATGATGGCCATCGCCTCTTCGAGAGAATTGCCGTCGAGGGCGAGGTCATCGGAAACGGAGATGATCGGGAAGAGAAGGACCAGAACGCAGGCAAGGCCCAGCGTAGCCCGGCTCGACCGGCGCGGGATCACCGTGAAGGCGCCGGCCACGATGGCCAGCCAGACCGCATTGAGTAGGACTTCGATCATTGACGTAACACGGCAGCCGGCCGTTTTCGGCCGGCTGCCCTATTGTACGACGCTTATGGTCCGCAAACAGTTTCAATCAGCATGGCGCAGACCTGATACGGGTCCATATTCGCGGCGGGTCTGCGGTCTTCGAAGTACCCTCGGCCTTCCTTGGTCGTAGCCATCGGGATGCGCACGGACGCGCCACGGTCGCTGATTCCGTAACGGAAGGCGTGGATCGGGGCGGTCTCATGGAGGCCGGTCAACCGCTCTTCATTGTGCGCACCGTAAACCTTGATGTGGTCATCGTGGCGGCGCTCCAGCTTCTTCATTGCCTCTTCGATGACCTTGATGCCACCTTCGGCCCGCATCGCTTTCGTTGAGAAGTTCGTATGCGCGCCTGCTCCGTTCCAGTCTCCTTTGACCGGCTTCGGATAGAGGGTGGCGCTGATGCCGAACTCTTCACCGATGCGGTAGAGAAGCCAGCGAGCCAGCCACAGTTCGTCCGCGATGTCCGGCGCCGTAACCGCGCCGATCTGGAATTCCCACTGTCCCGGCATGACCTCGGCGTTGGTGCCGACGATGTGAATTCCGGCGCGCATGCAGGCGTCGGCGTGCGCTTCGACCACGTCGCGGCCAAACACTTCGTCCGCGCCGACGCCACAGTAATAGCCGCCCTGCGGCGCGGGGAATCCGTGATCGGGCCATCCCAGCGGACGGTTGCCCTCGAAGAAGGTGTACTCCTGCTCGATGCCGAACCAGGCCTCGTGCTCTTTGTAGCGCTCGGCCACCTGGCGCAGCGACGCGCGTGTGTTGCTCGGATGGACCGTGCCGTCCGGATTCAACACTTCGCAGAGGACGAGCAGATCGCCCTCGCGGTGCAGCGGGTCGGGAACCATCTTCACCGGCCGCAGAAGCAGATCGCTGAAATGTCCGGTGGCCTGCTCGGTGCTCGAACCGTCGTAGCCCCACTCGGGGATGTCAGCGAGCGACTTGGCCGGGTCGATGATCTTCGTCTTCGAGCGAAGCTTCGCGGTCGGTTTCTGCCCATCGATCCAAATGTACTCTGCGGTGATCTTTGCCAAGGATGTCAACCTCCTTCGTTGGATGAAAACACGATAGCAGAACGAAAGGGATTAGTGGACCAAACCGGATTCATCGAGCATTCATGGAACATCAGGATCGGATTCTCGGTCCACGAATCCACCAGCGAAGAATCCACTACGTCTCCGGTACCGCTGCGCGGGCCACACGGGCCGTCTGCAATTCCTCGCCCGCCCTGCTGACGACCACGAGATTCTTGCCGAGCGACTTGGCCCGGTACATGGCGGCGTCGGCGCGGCGGAGCAGATCGCTCTTCTCCTGCTCCAGAGAGCCGGAAGGGTCGGAGCCGGGGAGGTGCTGGGCGATGCCGAGGGACGCCGAAAGCAGACCGGAGAGCTGCAGCGGCGGCATGCTGAAACCCCACTCGCGGTTCAGGAACGTCGTCTCCTCGATGGTCCGCCGGATCTCCTCGCAGACGGTGATGCCGTCTTCGAGCGTGGTGTCCGGCAACACGATCACGAATTCGTCTCCGCCGTAGCGCGCCACGGTGGCCTCGGGCTGCTGCACGATCCGTTTGAGGAGGAAGCCGACCTCGCGGAGCACCTGGCTGCCGGCCAGATGACCGTGACCGTCATTGATGGCCTTGAAGCGGTCCAGGTCCATGAAGATCAGGACCGCTTCCTGACCGGTGCGCCGCGCGTCCGTGAGCGTCTCGGAGAGGCGCACGTTGAACCAGCGATCGTTGAAGAGGCCGGTCAGGTCGTCTTTCTTGGCCAGTTCATGAGCGCGTTTGGCGTCGAGCGCATTCTGCAGCGTAAAGGATGTGTAGCCGGCGAAGATCTCCAGCAGCGTCTTATCACGCTCGGTGAAGATGCTGCCGTCGATCCGGTTGATCAGCTCGAGCACGCCGCAGACGGTCTTGCCGATGTAGATGGGCACACAGACGACCGAGTGCGTCTTGTGTCCGAGTTGCTGATCGAACTCCCCGTAGAAGAAATCGTCCTCCTGGACGTCCGCGGAGACATAGGGAGTCCCTGTCTGGTAGACCTGTCCGACGATGCCGAATTTCGCGGAGAGGCGCTGGCCGATGAGGTGACGGCTGGCCTGGCCGAAGGTGGCGATGAAGACCAGCTCGTTCTCGCGCCGTATGGCCACTTTGCGGAACGGATCGTCGAGCAGAATGGACCCCGACTCGGACGGGACGAACTCATTCGCCTTTTGCAGGATCTGGCGGAGGATGAGATCGAGATCGATGTCCGACTTGAGCGAGAGACCCGCTTTCTGCCGTTCCAGAAAGCGTTCCAGCTGCGGGATTTCAAGCGCGTGGAATTGCATCGTCGACCATTCGCGAAGTGTCGATTATACGGGCGGTTCGTGCTCCGCCGCGAACGCCTCGGCCTCGAAAGAGATTGCTTGATAGGCCTGGTCGTGGGCCAGGCCCCGCCTTCTGTTCCCCAGGTACTCCGTAATGTACCTCCAGAGAAAGAGCGGAAGACCGAGCTCCCCTGCCTGCCGCACGTGCACCAGTTCATGGCGCAGGAGCGCTTCGCTCCCCTGCTCGGATGCGATGTAGATCCGCCGTCCCAGGGCGATGGCGACGGTGTGACGATGGAGCAGCGGCCGCAGCCACCATGGATAGCCGACGCGCACGATGGCATGGGCTCGTTCCAACTCCTCGGCCAAGGTCATTTACAATCCCGCCTCATGCGCAAATGGATGATCGTCCTCACCGCCTTCGCCGCCACGTCGCTCTTCGCCCAGCAGGACTTCAGCAAAGTCGAGATCAAGGTGACGAAAGTCGCAGGCACTGTCTACATGCTCGTGGGCGCCGGAGGCAACATCGGCGTATCGGCCGGCGACGACGGGATCGTCATCGTCGACGATCAGTTCGCGCCGCTCGCGCCGAAGATCAAAGAGGCGTTGCACGGCATCACCGCGAAGCCGATCAAGTTCATCCTCAACACTCACTACCACGGCGATCACACCGGCGGCAACGAGA
>DATLWH010000518.1:0-3935 GCA_035576505.1 Thermoanaerobaculia bacterium
AGCTGTCCCGCCTCACCACCGGAAAGGCCAACAAGGAGATCGAGGAGTTCGCCTCGTTTCTCCTCACCCACGGCTACGATGCCGGCAAGGTACAGGCGTTCTTCGCGCCGCTGGCGCGCGGTGTCGACGTCATCGACCATACGCAGCATGCCCGCGAGTTCTACGCCTATGTCAACAACAGCGGCCACCTCGTGAATGAAGGCATCGTGGCGTCGTTCCCGCTGCTGCAGGAACTGTCGAACGAACTGGCCGCCGAAGCACAGCAGTTGTACCGCCTTCGCGCGCCGTGGGCGACGTACATCGGCTTCGCCCCATCGCTGACGGGGCTCGAATACGTCGGCGTGCGGCTCATCGGCATGGTGTCGCTGAAGGGATTGGAGGAGGTGGAGGTCGGCGAGATCGTCCCCTTCGCCCCCGGCGAGGTTGAAGCAACGCCGCTCGACGGCACCGACCCGCTGGTACTGGCGGTCCGGCAGGAGTTTCACCAGGACCGCGAGCCCGAACCGCTGCCCGCCGTGAGCCGCGAGTTCGACACCTCGACGACTGAACAGATGATCGAGCCGGAACTACTGGTCTGCCTCCGCTACGAGCCCGACGGAACCGAGAACGACGTCATCGTCGGCGAGTGGGATCCCCGCACCGACGATCTCCGCCGCCCACTCCGTTTCCCCCGCGGCGATTTCGTCCGTCTTTTCGATCTCCGGGGAGATCTGACCGCCGAGCTCCTGAACGGCCGGCGGGACACCGTACGCGACCTCTACAACCGTCTCTCCGACCGCACCCCATCGCCGGCCGTCCCGGTGGCTGATTTCCGCGAGTCGTACGCGACCTTCGTGCTGGGGACGGTAGTGGAGAAGCTGTAACCGCGGCGTTTCACGCGTTGTCGGTTGTCAGTTGCTTGAGCAACGTCGCCTCGCGGTGCGCCGGCGGGCAACGTAGTGTACGATCGAAGCGATGAAGAGCTACACGGCCGTCGTGGAGAAGGATCCGGAGACCAACCTTTACGTAGGGTGGATCCCCGGCTTTCCCGGCGCACACTCGCAAGGCGAGACTCTCGACGAGTTGAACCGCAACCTTCATGAGGTTGTGGACCTGTTGCGTGAAGAGGGTGAACCGCCGATGGAGTCTATCTTCATCGGCACGCAGCTGGTTACGGTTGAAGAGTGACGCACGTTCCCCCGCTGAAACCACGCGAAGTCGTCGCCATCCTTCAGCGGCTCGGGTTTCGTGAGGTAAGGCAGCGCGGTTCGCACAAGCAGTTCCGCCACGACGATGGCCGCGTAACGACTGTTCCGATGCATCACGGACGTGATGTCTCGCCGGTACTCATCCGAAGAATCGCAATCGAGATCAACGTGCCGATCGACGACTTCCTCGAGGAGCGTTAGCGTTACGTCCGCATGTGGCGCCGGGCTCAGGATCGGCGTTACCCCCACCACGACGCGCAACGCGCAAAACCGATAACGCGGCTTCGCCGCGTACTCCTGTTACCATCAATAACTCAATGCGCGTCGATCACGAAAAACGGGAGATCGTCTGTTCGGTCGGCGATCTCATTCACGAATCGACGTACCGCCGCATCGGCGTGGAGCGCGGGGACGGGTTCCGAAGGATGTGGATCGGGCAGGACATCCATACCAGGCGGGCGGAGATGCGCTCGGGCGAGGACGCGAATTATCGCGCCGAGGTCCATGTCGTCCATCGCACGCAGATCGGGGCCTGGACCGTCACCATCACCGGACGCATCGATGGTCTGTCGGTCGACAAAGCGGAGAAGCGCGTCGTCATCGAAGAGGTGAAGTCGATCCACTTCGATCTCGAGCTCGAAGCGCTCTACCGTTCGGACAAGCTGCAGCGACACCTGCTGCAACTCCTTCTCTACTCGTACTTTCTGTCGGGCCAGCCGGACTTCGATGGATTCGCTTTCGTTCCGCAGCTCGTCCTCATCGACCTGATCTCCGGCGACGCGAAGACAATCGATGCCGAGTTCGACCGCGAGCGGGTCATCGAGACTCTGAACGAGCGGCTGGAACGGCTGATCGCCGACATCGAGATCGCCACGGCGCTGCGCGTGGCCAAGCGCGCCTTCGCCGACACGCTCTCGTTCCCCTTCGGGGCGATGCGGCCCGGCCAGGAGGAGATCGTCTCCTCCGTGGCCCGGACGGTCGATCAACGCGAAGCGCTACTGGTCTCCGCGCCGACAGGCATCGGAAAGACGATGGCCGTCCTTTACCCGGCCGTGAAGCAGGCGCTCAAGCTGGGGAAGAAGCTCTTCTTCCTGACCTCGAAGACGATGCAGCAGGATGCGGCGGTCGAGGCGCTGGGGCTGCTCAACGACGGCTCCTTCCGCGTGCTGCGCATCCGCGCCAAGCAGAAGATGTGCGCGCACACGGAGATGATCTGCCACGAGGATTTCTGCCCGTACGCGGCGCGCTACTCGGAGAAGATGCAGCGGACGGATCTCCTCAATCACCTCGTGACGTCGATGAGCTACTTCGATCCGGCCATCACCTTCGAGATGGCCAAGTCCAGCGAGGTCTGCCCGTTCGAGGTGTCGCTGGAGCTGATCGAGCAGGCTGACGTCATCGTCTGCGACTACAACTACATCTTCGATCCGTACGTCGGCCTCAAGGCCTACCAGCAGGAGAACGATTACGGCGACTGCGTCCTCGTCGTCGACGAGGCCCACAATCTCGTCGACCGCGGGCGCGGCTATTACTCGCCGGAGCTGCACGAGGAGTCGTTCGACCGCATCCGCAGCCATCTGGCCTCGCGCAATTGCTGGCTGGACGGCGCGGAGGAGTTGCTGGAGGTGCTTCGCGATCACTTCCACACGCTCGCCGAAACGATGGGCGAGGAGCCGGAAGTCAGGCAGGCGCTCTGCGAGCCGGACCGGGAGCTGTTCCTCGAGCAGCGCACCGAGTGGGAACGCCTCGTGATGCACTACATCGGCTGGAAGATCGAGAACCGGATCGTGGAGACGGATGACCCGCTGATCGATTTCTACTTCCGGCTCGTCAAGGTCGCCAACCTGATGACCGAGAAGGGCGACGAGTTCGCGCATCTGATCGAGCGGACGCCGGAGGGGCTGAAGCTGAAGATCTTCTGCAAGGATCCCTCGCGCTTCCTGGGCAGGATCTTCGACTCGGCCCACGCCACCATTGCCCTCTCCGCCACGCTGGAGCCATTTGATTTCTACCGCAAGCTGCTCGGCTTTCCCACCGATCGCACGACCGAGCTTTCGTTGCCCTCACCGTTCCCGCGCGGCAACCGGAAGATCGTCGTCATCCCCGAGGTCGACACTTCCTATAAACGCCGGGCGGATTCCTACGATCGGATCGCCGACACCGTGGCCTCGATCGCCGAGGCGGGGGACGGCAACTTTCTGGCGCTCTTCCCGAGCTACGTCTTCCTCCGCGAGATCTCCGAGCGGATGCCGCCGATCCGCAAACACGTCATGGTGCAGAGAACGGACATGACGGACTATGAGCGCAACGCCATGCTGGACATCCTCCGCGAGCGTTCGCGGAAGGGCAACCTGATCATGGCCGTCTCCGGCGGCATGTACGCCGAGGGGATCGACTATCGCGGCGACATGCTCTCGGGAGTCATGGTCATCGGGCCGGCCCTGCCGCAGGTCAGCTTCGAGCAGGAGTTGCTGCGTCAGTACTACGACGAGCAGTATGGCTCCGGCTTCGAGTTCGCCTACCTGATCCCGGGCATGACGCGCGTGGTGCAATCGGCCGGACGCGTGATCCGAAGCGAGACAGACATCGGTATCATCGCCCTCCTCTGCCGGCGCTTCACGCAGCAGCCGTACACGCAGTTTTTTCCGGCCGACTGGTACGACGTGTCGCCCAGAGAGCTAATCTCGAAAAAACCGGCCAGCGAGATCAAAGCGTTCTTCGAAGCCAAAATGACCCCACAATTGAGGC
>DATLWH010000519.1:0-2143 GCA_035576505.1 Thermoanaerobaculia bacterium
CGCAGTTCTGGATTCCACTCGGTACCGAGTCACGGTTGAAGGAGTCCCCCCGGACGGCGGCGCCGCGCGCCACAGGACGAGACGATCGACGGCTCACCGTCTTTGGCCGCCTCCGAACGGAGGTGACGATCGCCGCGGCATCGGCGGAAATGCAGACCATCGCCGAGCGGCTCGACGAGTTGTTTCCGCCGCGATTCCGTGGCAAGGGCGTCGGCGCCACGGATCGCCCGTGGCGCGCAAAGACCATGGCGGCGATCTCCGACGACGAGGACTCCGCCGTGCGCCGGTTCGGGATGACGCTCGTGGCGCTCGTCGGGTTGGTGCTGGTCGTCGCCTGCACGAACCTCGGCAACCTCGTGCTCGCCCGCGGAAGTACACGGCTGCGCGAGCTCGCCGTGCGGCGCGCCCTCGGCGCATCGAGGTGGCGGCTCGTGCGCGAACAGTGTCTCGAGAGCGTGATGCTGGCGGCCGGCGGCGCATTCGCGTCCTACGTCATGTTCGAGCTGTTGCGCGTCGTGATCGACACCGAGTTCAGCCTCGCCATGCCTTTCGGCGGCCGTACCACGCTGTCGTTTCATCCCGCGCTGAACGTGCCGGCGCTGACGATCGCGGTCTCGTCGCTCCTCATCGCGCTCGTCGTCTTCGGCCTCGAGCCGGCGATTCAGCTGACGCGCACGCTCGACGTTCGCGGCGCGCTCGCCGGCGGATCGGCCGCCGGACCGCAGCGCGGCCGGCGCCAGCGGCTTCTCCTGCGGTGGCAGGTCGCCATCGCGGCCGGGTTCTTCATCATCGCCACCATGTTCGTGAAGTACTCGATCGCGGAGGCGCGCCATGATTCCGGCATCGACCTGGATCGAATCGGCGTCGCCGTTCTCAATTTCGACACGCCGGAGTGGAACGAGCCTCGCGCACGGCGCATCTTCGACCGGGTACTCGACGAGCTGCGGCGCCATCCGTCGGTCGAGGCGGCCTCACTGTCGAGTGGATTGCCCTTCGGCGTGCCGAGTACGCTGCGTCTGTCCATCTCACCACTGGAACAGACGAGCGCCGCGCGAATGGACCCGCAGGTGGTGACGACGATCGCCGGGGACCCCTCGATGTTCCGAACGCTGGGGGTGGCGATCCTTCGTGGACGCGGTTTCGACGATCGCGACGGGCCGGCCGCGCCACGCGTCGTGGTCCTGAGCGAATTCACGGCACGGCAGATGTTCGGTACCGCCGACGTCGTCGGGCGGGAGATGGCGGTCGGCCAGACGCGGTCCCCGACGGCCACGATCGTCGGCGTTGCCGCCGATACGGACGTGGGCAGTATCTTCGCGGATCCGCGGCCACTGGCCTACGTGCCGCTGACGCAGCACTACCAGCCGCTCATCACGGTCGTCGCGCGGGCATCCGGATCGGTGACGAATGCGGTGGGCGCGATGCGCGAGGCCATCCGGCGTGCCGATCCGGACGTGGCGGTCGACACCATCGGGACGGGACGATCGGTGCTCGCCGGACCGTTTCAGGTCCTGCGCGGGCTCGGCATGACGGCGGTCGGCCTCGGCGCGATCACGCTGCTTCTCGCCATGGCGGGCCTCTACGGCATCCAGTCGCATATCATTGCAAACCGCACGCGGGAGATCGGCGTGCGGATGTCGTTGGGGGCCACCGCCGGACAGATCAAGCGCATGGTGCTCGTGGACGGCTATCGTCCTGTCCTCGACGGGCTCATCTTCGGGTTGTCGATTGGCCTCGTCGGCCGGGCGATCGCGCGCGCGTATCTCGAGCTGGACGTCGCCATCGTCGATCCGTGGATGCTGGTGGTGACGCCGATTCCGTTGATCTGTGCCGCGTTCTTTGCCTGCTACTTGCCGGCCCGCAGGGCCGCGGCGGTCGATCCCAACGTAGCGCTCCGCAGCGAATAGCCACGCCGGTAGTTTTCTGCCGTTCGTTTCCTATGAAGACTTACAGCAGACAGGACTTTACCCGAGAGGAACGCGCGGCGAGAGCCAAGGTTGCGATCAGCGCGGCGTTTGAGAGCGTCGCTCTGGAGGTCCGATGAAGGCAGCGGTCACTTTGCTCGGTCTCTTCTTGAGCATCAGCGTTTACGCCGGATCGCAGGACCAGACCCTAAAGAACAACGATTCGACCCTAAGAGTTA
>DATLWH010000520.1:0-7139 GCA_035576505.1 Thermoanaerobaculia bacterium
CGGCTCCCCGACCACCTTCAACAGCACCAGCGGCCTCCGCTTCAGTCTCACCGGCGCCCAGTTTGATCTCACCGCCGCCGATGTCGTTCTGACCATCAACGGCGGGCCGGTCGGGCCCGGCGCCATCGTCCTCACCGATCACCTGCTCACCGCGAACATCGCCCTCGCCAACGGCCGCAACCAGGTCTCTCTCAAGGCGTACGACACCGTGGGCCGGCCGCTTTACTTCAACGGGACGCTATGGGCCGGCAGCTCCGTGCTCAGCGTGCGTCTGGTGAACCCTGACGGTACGGTGTTCCTGCCGCAGGCCACCGTCACGGCGACGCTCAGCGACGACCAGTCGGTCGTGGCACAGGCCAACGCCGTCAACGGCGTGGCCACGTTTACGAACATGCCCTCGCGCACGATCCTGATCAAGGCCAAGGGCGCCTCCAACGAGACCGGCAGCGCCGGCGTCATCGGCACGTCCGGCCTGGTGACCGTGAAGATGATCGGGTTCAAGCCGGTCAGCACGATCGACAACAACGACTTCAGCCTCGGAACCGCCGGCTGGGACACCGGCTCGGCCCCCGTCGCCATCGTGGCCCACCAGGAGAACCTCGGTTTTTTGCAGGCCGGTCGGCCCATGGTGATAGCCCTCACCACGGCGCCGACCTCCATCGTCGACCAGGACCTGATGCTCGGCACCTCGGGCGAGGGGGAGCAGTCGATCTCGCGCACCTTCGCCGTCTCGACCGGCACCACCGCCGTCCGCATCCGCTACCGCTTCATCACCAGCGAGGTGCCGGGGGGCTACTACGGCAGCCAGTACAACGACTACTTTCGGGTGTCGCTGCGCAGCCAGATCGCCGGCGCCTCCGCCGGTGAGAACACGGCCATGAATTCGCTGCCGCTCGGCGCGTACACCGGCGGCGGGTCGACCGACTGGCGCGAAGTCCTGCTCAACGTCGACACCTCCGGCGACACCATCCAGGCGGATATCGGCGTGGCCAATGTCGGCGACGGCATCCTCGACTCGCAGGTGGTCGTCGACTTCGTGGAAGAGGTCAAAGACAAGGTCAAGCCGTCGCTCTCGTGGAACAACAGCACCGGCGGCCTCGATCTGAAGTACGAGGTGCTCGACTCCGACCTCACGCAGCCGGTTACGATCTCGGTCTATTTCGCCAGCGGTCCCGCCTACGCCAACCGGCTCGGCGCCGCGGTCTTCACCTTCACCGTTCCCTCGGGGACGGCGGTCGGCATCCACGGCCCCGAGCACATCGCTGGATCGGGCCTGCAGAACGACCCCGCCGGGACGACGCACCTCATCTCTGCGAGCAGCGAGTCGCAGGTAGGCCCCATCGCCGACGTGCGCACGGCCTACGGCGCGAACGCGAACGCAGGCGCCGTCTCCGCCGGCATGACCGACATCATCAAGGATGGTCTGCGCGCCGCCGGAGCTTCGGTCGGAAACATCACCAGCACGGCCCGCACGCCCGCTGACCAGGCCCGGGCCATGTTCAACAACCTGACGAACGCCGCGCACACCATCGCGCAGAACGTGGCCAGCCAGCTCGCCCTCTACGGCGCCGGCGGCGACGCGGTGATCAACACCTTCGTCACGGAAACTACCGGGATGGACCGCGCCACGATCCTCACCAACCGCGCTGCGATCCAGGCCGCCATGGTGACGGAGATGAACGCCATCGGACCCGAGACGGTGTCACGCCACGTCGGCGATCCTGCCGTCCGCTCCGTTGTCGACCTCGGCTACAGCTCCTTCACCGGCGGCAACGGCCCGCTCTTCGTCGCCTCCGCCCAACCGCGCCTCGACACCTTCATCAACGAGCCGTCGAACAACTGCTACCACCTGGAGAAGGCAGTCCCCTAAGCCGAGAACAATCCCATCGCACCGGCGTGTATCCCGCGCCGGTGCCAGGGTTCTCTCGGTGTAGCCGTGATGCCTTCAGAAAGTCGGAAAGGCAGCCCCTCACGAACCGCGCTGATTAGTGTGCGGCGGTAGGGGCAGTAGCCGCCAGGGTTCAGCGTTGTGTAAACGGCGTATCCCCTGAGTTCGCGGAGCCGGGTGTTAGTCAGATAGTTCGTCATTAGCAGCACTTCGCCGTGCCGCGTGCCGTCCACGCAATTCACGCCCCAGCAGAGCGCCTTTCCTGAGTCTCTCTAGTGGCGAACGGCTCGTCGTTTTCCTCGGACAGGGGCAGCGCCGTCAACTACCGAGATCTTAAACGAGATCGCCGCGCCCAGCGGCGGGAGGCCATTGTCGGTTACCGCGACCGTACCTTCGTACGCGCCGATATCAGCAGCTGACGGCTGGATCTGCACAAATGCAGAGCCGTTGCCGCGGTCGCTGAGAGTAGCAAAATGCGGGAGCCGAAGTGCGCTGAAGATGATCTTGTTGCTGTCCGCGTCGGTCGCGTTTAGCTCGACTAGTGCGGTGGTGCCGGCAGGTACCCGGTACTCCGGGCTCACGGGGGCGAGCGTGGGTGGATGGTTTGTAACCGCGACCGTCACTAGGATCGTTGTCGTGAGACCACGGTGGGACGCGGTGATGAATTCGCGACCCGCTCCCATGGCGGTGATCTTGCCCGTGATCGATATGGAGACGATCGAATTGCCGTGCGGCGTTGAGTACGTCGTTTCCGCAGTCGACGACGTTACGTCGAGAGGATCAGCACCTCCAAAGCTAGCCGCAACGCGGAGTTGCGCCGTCTCGCCGATCGTGTGAAGGGTGAGCGATCCCGGTGTGATGCGAATCGCGCTCGGCGCGACAGGTTCCCGCACTACGAAATACGAAGCTGCATGCGAGTTCTTGTTGCTCCCAAACGTTGCGGCGGAAACGTCGACTCGGCCACCGCGGCTCGTGGGCACCGTCCACGTGACGGCACACGCCCCGTGGCGTACGAACGTGCTTGAGCCGAATGTCATCATGCAACCATCGAAGTTCGAGGACGGCGCGAAGGAAACACTCACGGCGTCGCCCGGATGCACTACCGTGCCAGGCGTCACGGAAAGAGTCCCCGCATCATCTGCAGGAGGAGGAACGATCGGACCAGGACACGGCACACTGTCGAGCGCCGCAGTCTCTGGATCGGATGGAATCTCAAAAGTTCCGAAGATCGGGGACGTCACGCTGGCCTTCAACGCGTCGCCGACCTGAGACCAGACGCTGGGCGACTCGGTCTCCGGAATGTCGCGCGACCCAACATTCACCCGCGTGTGCACGACATTGTGGACTTCCGTGGCATTGGCAAGACCGCCGGCTTGGCTGTCCGCGGGAACGATGACGTCGTGCTGGTGCACTCCCGCCGCAGACATGATGCTTTCAACGGAGATTCCGGCGTTGCCGGAAAGGAGTGGGATCTCGTCGAGCTCATCTTCCAGCTCTGTGATGGCATTCGGAGTGATTCCGACGACGGCGAAGGAGGGCACCGCCGCCACGCCGAGGTGCCGAAGGGTCATGCTTCCAGTCTGAAATTGGTAGATGGCTGGACCGAGTGGCTTCCCCATCTTGGCAAGCTTCTCCTCGATCGTGGGCGAGCCGGCGATGTGGAGCTGGTCGCACTTGTGCCTTATCAGCCAGTCGGCCAGCGGAGAGCCGGCATGCGGAGAGCCGATGGTGATCAGTTTGTGGAAGTCGCCGTGCAATCCGTTGCTGGCGCGGGCGTATCCGCGGAACGGATAAACAGTGCGAGCGCGGAGAACCAATCCGCCCATGCTGTGGCCCACGGCATCGACCTGAGAGACCGCGATCCCACTCAGGCGGTAACTGGCGCGGGCCGCATCGACCGTTTGATCGAGAGCGTCCATGACAGTCGAGCTTTCGATCGACGTCGGATCGAATGAAGGTGCGTTATTCGGGTCATCTGACGCCGTGTCTCCGTAGTTCACGATGCAGTCCGTGCAGACGGGGTGACCGCTGTTGACGAGGTAGTTCCTGAGGCCGGTCCAAACGGACGGGTCACTCCAGACGCCGTGGACGAGTACAACCGGCGGCGCCACAAGGGAGATGATCACGCTTGAAACGGGATGATAGAGCCACTGATGGCCGGGAAGGTCCTTCCGCGAAGGGATCGTTGCCTCTACATAGAAAGACGGGTCTCCGCTTGGGAGGTCGGCCGGAGCGCGATAACGGACGAACGCGTAATGGAGATTGCCGATCACGAGTTGCGGCCGGACGCGGATCGAAGTGCTGGCGCCGCCCTCGAGTGCAAGCAAAGCTCCGTATGCGCTCCCGTTGATCGGACCTTGCAGGGTCTTCATCGAGAATGTGACCTCGTCGTCGGTGGAGAGGGCTTGGAAGAGCACGATCTCGGATACGCCATCCGTCGCAAGGTAGCTACGCCGCGGCGACTTGAAAAGCTTGCTGAGATCGTCAGGAATGCCGCGGCCGCACTCGATATCCTGCTCATCGGTGCAGTTCGCGTCGACCGGCGTAAGCGTCGACTGACAATTGCACGCGGGGCAATCGATATTCACACAGATCGGATCGGTCGCGACCTCGTGATCGCTGCTATGTCCAAACCCGAAGTTGATTGCCACAAGCCAGTAGAGGTATGCGCCCGGCGAGAGCCGCTCCGGCGTGCCGGGTGTCTTTCCGTCCGACACGACGACGTTGCTGCCAGCCGGGCAGAATCCGACGTTGGCCGTCGATCCGTCGCCGAACCCCGTGACATTGGGAAATACCTCGGCCGGGAAGACGGCGAGCGGTGCTTCGCCCGCTGGATCGACCCTTCCGAGCGCGACCTCGTAGGTGTGGACGTCTCCCTCGCTGAAAGAGAAAGTTACCGTTCCGGATCCAGACGGCGCCGTGACGTTGTGTACCGCCGGCACTTGCGGTGGATTGAAGGTGTCGGTAAACCATGAGAGCGAATGCGTGTCTGCGCACCCGGCGACCTGCACACCCACCCGGAAAACCTCGCTTTGAGGCATGTGATAGTCGAAGAAAGTGTCGGACGTCGTGGCGACAACATGTTCTTCGGCACCTTCGGCGAACTTGCAGTGGTCGTCGGAAGTCGAGGTGTGTTCCGATGAGAGGATCTCGTAGGAAGCGTCGGCGGGCGTGCCCGGCGGAGGTGTCCATGAGAGGCGCTCCACTGGCCCGCCGTGGTACTCAGGCGCAGGAAGAACGACGTATCCCTTGGGACATTCCGCGCGCGCAATCGCTGCCGTCAGATAGATCGTGACTGCGGCAATCGTCTGCGTCGAGCGCGACATGGCGACGGCATTA
Organism: Thermoanaerobaculia bacterium; assembly: GCA_035576505.1. GTDB lineage: Bacteria > Acidobacteriota > Thermoanaerobaculia > Gp7-AA8 > Gp7-AA8 > JADGNZ01. The sequence continues at coordinate 5,228 of DATLWH010000520.1, forward strand.
TAGAAAAGCATCCGGAGCGTGCGCAATGTGCGACATCGCCGCACTGCTCGATACGGCACGCGCGCTCGCCCATCCGCAGACGAGGGAGACGGCACGAGGATGGCGAGGGACTTCCGGATTCTGTTCGCGCGCATGCCGCAAGGATTGTCCTCCGGGGCTCCGCGTGGCCGGAATCAAAATGGGTGTGGGCCGGCGCTCCTCAGCGCGCCTGGTACTTGCCGTAATCCGGCTTTGCCACGCGACCACTTCTGGCCATCCGGGCCAGTTGCGTGCGGATTGCGGAGTGGCCTCGACGATTGGTCATCTTCAGGATGCCGGCGATTTCCACGGCGGTGAACATCTTCTCCGGGCGCTGATGAATGACGGAGAGGATTGCGGCACCAAGCGACATGGCCTGGCCGGCGGCGCCGGCTGCCTGGGCAGCGGGCACGGAGCCTGCGGGCGTGACCGCGGCGACCGCGGCCATGGCAATGCGGTTCATTCGGTCGGCGATCTGGACGTCGATCGCGGCGCGTTCGGCGTCAATCCTGGCCTGCCGCTCGCGCAATTCTGCGACCTCGCGAGCCAGCACCACCACTTGATCCATACCGTCTGTGACACTCATGGGTATCAGTATGACAGATTCGAGGCAGATTTCTCCATCCATGGCTGCTTTTGACACAAGGATCGAGACGGATGACACAGCTTAGGCTTCGCACGACACAACGTTGGCCTCACATGACACAACGTTGCCATCGCGTGACACAGTATTAGCTTCGTATGTCACAATATTGACCCTGTGCGAGACAACGTTGGACTCACATGACACAACGTTAGCTTCGCATGACACAACGTTGGACTCACATGACACAACGTTAGCCTCACATGACACAACGTTGGACTCTCAGGACACAACGTTTGCTTCGCATGCGACAGACAGAGCATGGCCTGCCGCGATTCTGGCATCACATGCCACACGGTCCGCTTCGCGTGGCCCGCAGTTTGATTCAGACGATCTTTCCGGTGGCTACGGCGAGCTGGCCCGACTCTTCGCCGAGTCTGCGGTAGCTTTCGAACTGGGCTTCGTCGTACCAGAGGTCGAACGTGTTCTGCTGCGGGAAGTCGGCGTGGAGGAATCCGTACTGCTTGACGTCGACAGGCTCGCCGCCGGCGAGGTTGGGCTTTACGATGACGATCGTCCCGACCCTCTCCTCTTCGGGGAGGCCGATGGCCTCGGCGTGCTCTTTTCCGTACCGGATTTCTCCCATGATGACGTGCTCGCCGGGCGGTTTGGCGCGCAGCTTCTGAATGTCTTCATCCTTGAACGTGACCTCGGTTCCGAAATCGATACGTACCTTGCGGATCATGTTGCCGAGGTCTTCGAGTGTGGTCTGCGGATCCGCGCCGCACTCGCCGACCACGATCAGGGTGCACCCACGCTCGATGAGTGAATAGGCGCCGGTGTTCTCGTAGTGACCGCCGTCCGTGAGGTAGCAGTACGGCAAGAGGTCGGTCGTCTGCGAGACCAGCTCCTGGACGGTATAGACCGGCCAGAGTCGCGCGGCTCCACTGCGCCAGTAACTGAGACTCGGCGTCGGAGCCCAGAAGCCGAGGCGGACGTTGAAGAGCGTCATGAGGGCCGAGAGCGCGGCCGACGGCGACTGCGCGCCCATGGTCGGACTGGCCGCCGCGCCGGAAACGGCCACCGCGGTGCCGAGCGAGATCGAGCCGCAGGCGTACTCGCTCGTTCGCCGGTAGCCGGTACGCACCGACCCGCAGAAGTGCTTCGACATCAGGAACGAGTCGGATGCGCGGGCCTGCGTGGAAAGGTCGCTGCCGCCGACGAGATTGAGCATGGTATTGATGAGGTGATAGGGAGCGCCCCGCTCCGTGTTGCGGAGATCGGTGAGCAGGATGTCGTCTCCCGGCACGG
>DATLWH010000521.1:0-2831 GCA_035576505.1 Thermoanaerobaculia bacterium
GTGGGCGCCGATGACGAGAAGCGGATGCGAACGATCGGCGGGTCCGAACTCCGCCACGACGTTCTCCCACGTGTGGCCGCGCGCCCGAAACGCCTGGACGGTCACGCGCCCTCCGCTTTCCTGGAACGACCGCGCAATCCAGGCAGCGGTGCGTTGCAGATTCTGAGGATGTGCCGCGCTGCGCGGGAGCGCGGTAGTGGTGAGGAACCGTACGTCGCTTTCGAGCCGCCGGGCATCCGCGCGCGGCCCGCCATTCCATCGGAGCCCTTCGATCACCGGTTGACGAAGGATGACGGCAAGTATCAGGAACAGGACGACGACACCGCCGCATGTTGCGACGAGGATGCGGGACAGGGATCGGATGAGCATTTCTTACTTTGACGGAGCGGAGGGCGGGGAGGTTACGCAGGGTTTGAATCTGCTCATCGAATGGTTGGTCTATGAGCCGTCGGTGGGCGGCTCGGTCGAGGGTAGACGTGGCGGTCGCACCGGGAAGTGGTGCGGGACGCACGCGAAGGCGCGCTTGGACAATCCAGCCTCGCGCTCGGCGCGGGGTTTTGAGCGGGAAATGGATGTGCGGCCGCGGAGGCGGCCGCCACAAGGAGCACGATGTCGTGGATCAGGATGCCAAGATCGGAACGGTTGTCGTGGCCGCCTCCGCGGCCACAAATCCTCTGATCCCAAAACCCCGCGCCGAGCGCGGGGCTGCATTGTCGGGCGCGCCTCCGCGCGCGCGTACCGCAATGTGGGACTGAAGTCCCGCTGCAGCCTCCCCGGTGGAATAGCTCCGAACGGGGCTTCTGTTCGTGCAGGGCGTTTGAGATAGGGAAGCGGTATCCTTGCCTCGCCGATCATTTCAGGCCCTTAGCTCAGTTGGTTAGAGCGCTACCTTGACACGGTAGAGGTCAGCGGTTCGAGTCCGCTAGGGCCTACCATGACACTCTCCGACGCGCCGGCCCACACGCCGGCGTTTTTGTTTACACCACGTATTTGGCCGCGAACGAGAAATTCGCCGCTCCGACCCCCGACCACCGACTCCCGCCACCACAGACCATGGGCCGCAAAGCACGCGAGAAACTCTCCCGGATCGCCGCCGAACCTCGCCTCGCGGCGGTGAGCGATACCGCGCCGCCGCTCACCGGCGACTGGGGCAAACGCGAGTGGACGATCGTCGCCCTTCTCTTCGGCATCACCATGGCTGTCTTCGGCCAGGTCGTTTCGCATGCCTTCATCAACTTCGACGACGGGCAGCTCATCAGCGAGAACCAGCACGTCCTCCATGGCGATGTGGCGTGGGCGCTGACGTCCGCGGAGATCGGCTGGTACCCGCTGACGTGGCTCTCGCACATGCTCGACGTTGCCCTCTGGGGACAGCGCGCGGGGATGCATCTGCTGACCGGCGTTTTCCTCCACGCCGTCAGCGCCATCCTTCTGTTTCTTGCGCTGCGGCGGCTGACGGGCACGACATGGCCGCCGGCGTTCGTGGCGGCGCTGTTCGCCATCCATCCGATGCATGTCGAGTCGGTGGCCTGGGCCTCGGAACGGAAAGACACGCTCTCGACGCTCCTGGCCATGCTCGCGCTCTGGCTGTACGCGCGAGCCCCCCGGCGGATGCTGGGCGTGTCGATCGCTCTCGCTCTGTCGCTCATGGCGAAGCAGATGTACGTCACGCTGCCGTTTGTCTTTCTGCTGCTCGACTTCTGGCCGGGTGAACGCATCCACACGCTCGATGACCTTCGCCGGCGCGCGGCGGAGAAGTGGCCACTGTTCGCGCTGACCGTCATTGGCGCCGCGGCGGCGTTCGTCGGCCAGCGCAACCTCAAGGCCGTTCATACGATGGCATCGTTGCCGTTAGCCGAACGCGTCGCCAACGCCCTGATCGCGTACCTGGCATACGCCGGCAAGCTATTCGTCCCGACCGGTATGGCTCTTCCCTATCCGTTGACGCGGGTCTCCCTCAGCGAGGCCGTCGTCCCGCTCGTCGTGCTGGCGGCGATCACGATCGCAGCCGTGGCCGCACGGCGCACGGCGCCTTATCTCGTCACCGGCTGGCTCTGGTTCCTCGGTACGCTCGTGCCGGTCATCGGCATCGTCGCCATCGGCAACGAATCGATGGCCGACCGCTACACGTACTTTTCATACATCGGCCTCTTCATCGCCATCGTCTTCGGAGCGGTCGATCTGGCGCGGCGGCTGCGGATACCGGACAGCGCGCTTGCCGCGGCCGGCGCCATCACGGTGGCGGTCTTCGCCATCGTGGCCATGAACCAGACTCGCTACTGGAAGGACTCAGAGACGCTCTTCACGCACGCGCTGGCGGTAACGCGCGACAACGCGGTGGCCGAGTACAACCTCGGACAGGCGCTGCAGGCGACGAAGCCCGATGCCGCGTTGCCGCACCTGCGCCAGGCCATCGCCCTGGTGCAGCCGTTGCTGCAAGCGAAGGGGTCGACCGCGCCTGATTGGTATCCGCAGGCGTACGTCGGAATCGGGACGGCCATGCTGATGAAGGCGCGCCCGATGCCGCAATCGCCCGCGCGCAACGCGCTGATCCGTGGGGCCATCACGAACTACCGGCAGGCGTTGACGATCGATCCGAATGCCGCCCACGCCAGGAACAACATCGCGGTGGCGACGCAGATGATGCCGCACACGCTGGCGGCGGCTCTGGAGTCCGACTACGACGACTACCTCAACAACGGAACGGTGTTCTCCCAGCAGGGGCGCTACGAGGAGGCGGTCGAGGAGTTCCGCCGCGCCGTCGACCTCTCGCCGCAGTCGATCGAGGCACACATCTACCTCGGACTGGGTCTGCTGCAGGCGAAGAGGAA